>CAXUFU010000440.1:0-2893 GCA_964250275.1 uncultured Chthoniobacterales bacterium
GCCAACGTCCCCGGCCACGACAAGAAAGTCGAGACCCACACCGAGGAAACCCGCCACCAACCCGAAACCAAAGTCGAAAAGAAGACCGAATCGACCGAACAAAAACCGGAATAATTCAGCGTCTGCAAGCGCTTCCGGCCTGTCGCGGCGTGCTCTGAGCGCCGCTACAGCCGGAAGCGCGAAGACATCCTCCAACGCCCATCACTCATGCGCTACGTCGAACCCACCGACCTCGTCGGCATCATTCCCAACACGCATCTTACCGAAGCCCTCGACGACGATCAGGACGGCGTGGCCGATCCCGGGGTGTTCGATTCCGTGGCTGAAACGGTCTGCCGCGATATCGATGCACGCCTGGGTCAGCGTTACCACACTCCGTTCCGGTATCCATACCCGTCGGTGGTCGTCTACGCCGCGCGCATCCTGGCACTGGAAGCGCTCTACGCGCGCAGGGGCCAGAAAGACGATAAAAACCCTTACGGCAAACAGGCCGATGCCCAACGGGCCAAGCTCGATGCCATCGGCGCCGGTACCCAACCGCTGCAACCCGGCCAACAGCGCGCCGAACCCAGCGCGACCGCTCTCACTGAGCGCTCGAAGACCACGCCCGGCGCCGGCCAGTTGACCGCCTAGTCGCAAAATCCCCGGCAATATGATGGACGATCCGACTCCGCTGCGCCCCGATCAGATCCTGCGCGCACTGGTCAACGGTCTGACGCCCTGGGCGACCGCGCACAGGGCGAAGCCGTCCATCGCCCGCGATCCGTTCGAGGTCCTCGAGCTGTTGGGCGCTGACACCCCGGGGTTGCGCCTGGTCGTGCACTGGATCGGCGACGAGCCGCTGGGCGACCAAATGGAACAGGCTCCTCTCGTGACTACCACGCTCGAAGTCGTCCTCGGGCTGAACCTGGGTCTCACCGCCACGCCGGATCGGCAACTCCTGACCGGCGGGGCTTCTCGCCCAGCGTTGTATCAGCTGATCAGCGACTTGCGCGCCGCGGTGTTGGCGATCGAGTTTCCAAACCTGGCCACCACCGCGTTCCTGGCCTATGCCGGCACGCGGCCGCTGGCGGCGCCCGATGGCGTGCCCTTGGCGGCATATGGCAGCCGCTTTTTGCTCGAGAGCGTGTTGCCACTGCCCGCCGGCCTGCTCCCCGCCAGTTTCCGCCCGATCGCTGCTTAAGCATGCTCCCGAAAGAACACTCCCTCGACTCATGGCTAATCCACAAATGAAAGGCGTCCAAGCCCTCTGGGGCGTGGGCAACATCTACTCCTCCGAGATCGTGACCGACATCCGCCGCAAAGATGGCGGCGAGGTCGATTTCCTCCTCGATAATAACGGCTTCAAGAACGGCAAGATCTTCTTTGACGACCAGACCGAACTCGAAGTCGATATCATCGTCGGTCCCGCCACGGCCTTGCCAAACCGCGCGGAAACACTCGCCATCACTAATGCGCTGGGCAGCATCGTCGGCACGCTGCTGATCGATAACGTGGAAGTGAAGTGGACCCAAAAGGGTTGGACCAAGATGACCATCCCCGCCACCGCCAACGTCAACCTGACTACGTGATGCCGCGCGCCAGCCTTGCTGGCCCGCGCTCCCTTGACCTGACCCGATAATGAGCACGCCGCGCGTTGTGACCAATGCCATGTTGCCCGATATCCATCGCTTGCCGGGTGGACTCGCGCTCCGGCCTCTCTCCATCGCGCACACGCTCCTGCTCCAAAAGATCGATTCACCCTTCATCGCCGTTGAAGGCGACTCAGCCAACCCGCCGGAGGCTCAGCCAAACGAACTCGACGCCCTGGCCGTCGTTTACCTGCTCACCCGCACTGACTCGGAACTGGATGCCCTTTTTTTTGGGTTCGATCGTCCGGCATTCGCGGCTGCCGTTTGGCGCTTCGCCAAGGAACAGCCGCCGGCGCTGCTCGTCGGTCTCGACGCAAAACTTACCGCCATTTTTCAGCACGCGACTTCCACGCTGATCGGCGCCGGAGCCGAGCCCGCGGCGGCAGCTCAAAAAAAAACGACTTGAGCGCGCTGGTCGGCGCCGGCCGCGATAACGGCCTGGGCTGGACCCTGACGCTGATCGATACCCTGCTGCACGAGTACGGCGGCTTCAAATTCATGGATGCGCTCCATCTTCAGCTGGCCCGCGCCTTCGCGCTCTACGCCGCCATCGCCGCCCGCTACGACCACGCCCCGGCCGGGCCGACGTACGAAGAAGCCGCGCTCTTGGCCGAACTCGCAAACCGTCCGCCGCGGACCACCCCCAACACGGATCCCGCATGGCAAGCCTAGGCACCCTCGCAGCCGAACTGAAGCTCGAAGGCGCCGCCGGCATGATGTCCGGCTTGCGCGCCGCCGGGGGTGCTGTGTCAAGCTTGGGTAATGTGCTGGGCGGCCTCCGCGCGCCACTCGCGCAGCTCGACGGCGCTTTGCGCACCGTGCAAAAGACCGGCGCGGGCACTGGCGCGGCCGTCGCTCCGGTCCAGGCCGCCTCCGCCGCGCTTCGCCGCATCTCTGGCCATCCCAGCCGGTCGGGTGTGGCGCGGCAAACTTTCGGCAAAACGGGTGCGGGAACGCCCGGCGGCGAAGCACGGCAGGTGCCTTTCGTCGTTCTGCCGCGACTCACCCCGGCGCGAACCGGAACCATTAGCGACAAGTTGATCCCGGTAAATATCGCGGCCGGTTCGCGGCGGCAACGCGAAGGTGCCGCGGGGCAGGGGCCGCGAACTGCCGCCGGCGCGGATTTCGCGCGCGGCCTGCGCGGCGCCATGGAGCAAATGAAAGCCGGGCTAGGCGGCAGCAGCCGCGCCGCCAGCGGGGAGCGTCGCGCGATGGGCAGCAGTAGTGCCGGGGCTCGACTGGCGGCGGTGCTTGGTCAACTG
>CAXUFU010000441.1:0-1518 GCA_964250275.1 uncultured Chthoniobacterales bacterium
CACCGGATGGTCCAGCCCGTACTTGGCCAGGTCAGCGGCACTGTCCGCCACAAAATCGGTCACGTTCGTCGTGCTGAGTTGCTGGATGAGTTGGCTTGGCATGGCGGCATCCACCGCTTGCCCGGACGGCGGGGCCACCAGGCTCCAAACCTTATCCTTGCGTCCAAAGGTAAAGGGCGCGCCGGAAGCAGGAGTAATCTTGATCCGATCGATCATGTCCGCATTCAGGCGGACCGTGTAGATCGACTGCCGCGCCGGCAAGCGGGCGTAGACCGTCTCCGCTTCCTTGGCGGGCGGCGGCGGGCTGCCGGCCGCGCTCGGGCTCGGCGTCTCCGCGGGCACGGTGGGGCTGGCGCCGATCATCAGCTCCGTGCCCTTGGCGTCGCTGGGCGTGTAGAGCGTGACGGTGCCACGCGGGTCAGCCAACCCGTAGACGGCGGCGTTTGCCTTATCATCGGCCACGAAGCTCTGGATCTGCAAATTGGTGAGCTGCGAGACCAAATCGTTGACCTTCTGATCGTCGGCCCGGGCGTCCAGCGGCTTGGCAATCTTCCAGTGCTCGCCCACGCGCTGGAGGTCGATTTCTCCGGCCGCGTCCTTGATCGTGACCTTGTTGACATCCGTGGCAGCCAGATCGGTCAATCGGTGATCGCGCCAGGAGTTGACGTCCATTTCCAGCACCTTCTTGAGGGCGTCGCCGACCACAAAGACTCCCCCGCCCGCGCCGCCCACTTGCAGATAAGTCTTGCCCTCGATGGCCGAGTCGTTGCCAAACGCCAGGTCCGTGGGCTTGGTTTCGCCGTGGGCCACGACCGTCAATTGGACCTTCGGGCTTTGCAGACCGTACTCTTGGAGCTCGCTCTTGTTGCCCTCGATTTCGCCCGCCGGGATGGTCGCATCCTTGTGCAGACCCTCCAGGTCGGTCACGGCTTCATCGATGAGCGTCTGATCGGCGCTATCCGCCAGTGGCACCTTCATGGTCCAGTGGCCGTTGAGCCGGCGCAGATCGATCTTCACATCGTGGTTGGTGATGACAAGACCGTCAATTTGGGCGCGATCCACGGTGTAAACGCGGTTGGCGTTCTCGTTCAACTCGCGGGTGCCCGGCTGCTTGTTCTCGTAAAGATCGAAGTACGCAAACAGAGCCGCGGCGATCACGAGCAGGACCAGGGTGGCTTTCCAGTTCATAACCGAAAATCGGGGGGAGACTGGCGGCCGGCCCCGCAAGCTTGGCGCGGCGCCGCCACCAGACGATCACGCCGATGAAAGCAAGGCAGCCGGGGATCGCCAGGATTGTCATCCAGAAAATCTGCTGCACCTGCGCTTCAGGGATATTGAGGCTGAAGGTCTTGACCTGTTTGGGCGCGATACCGATGAGTTGTTCGCGCTCGAGGAGCCAGTTGAGGCTGCTCAAGAAAAAGTTCGCCGTGCGCTCGTCCAAGGCATCGTTGTCGACGAACTTCGAACAGCCCACGACAATCATGCGCGCCCCGCCGGACTGCACGCGCTGGTCTCCGA
>CAXUFU010000441.1:1577-2891 GCA_964250275.1 uncultured Chthoniobacterales bacterium
GTCAGCGGCGCCGCTTTGTCCTTGCCGACGTCGTAGTAGGCACCCGTGTTTTCGAGATCCTTGTAGTCCGTCTCGCCCCAGAAACCTTTGATCGCCTGCAAGAGCGGCTCAACTTTCTCGCCGCTGGCCTGTCCGGGCAACGGGTCGATGGTCAAAGACTGCGCTCCGCCGGGAAACACCGGCGTGGTGCCGGCCAACTGGCGGGCAATGGTGGTGTCGCCGACAAACTGCGTGACCACGTCGCGCACGATGCCGGTCATGTTGCCGAGGTTGAGGGTCTCGAGCACGCGATCATCATCGGGTTTGACGCCGAGCGTCCCGAGAAAACCCGTGAGATGCGGCGTGGCGGCATCGGGGTTGAGCAGAATCAGCATCCGGCCGCCTTTTTGCCAATACGCCGCCAGGAGCGTGATTTCACGCTGGGTGAAATCGGCGGTCGGCCCGATGAGCAGAAGAGTGCTGGCGTCGGCGGGAACGGCCTCGACGTTGAGCAGGTTGAGCGGTTGCACAGTCAGGTGCTCACCGTCGAGCAGGCTTTGCACGACCTCGAGCTGCTTGCCCTTGCCGATCTCCGGCTCGCCGTGGCCTTGCAAGGTGTAGACGTTGCTCTTCTTGCCCTCGGTCACCTCGATGATGCCCGCGGTGATGGCTTGCTCCCCGCTGAAGGCGGTGATCTGCGGCTGCTGGCCCATCGCCTCGCCGCTGCGGTCGACCTCGGCCATTTTGTCGTCGCTGATTACTTTGTTGCGCCCTTCGCAATCCAGGATCACGACATTTTCCTGCTGTGCGAGCTTGTATTTCGCCTGCACCTCGGAAGCCCGGCCCTGATCGCGGAAAGGATTGATCTGCTCGTACTGGATGTACTTCGGCTGGGCCGTGCGGTACTCCTGCGCCAGATTCACCACGTCATTAAGCAGCGGGGAAGAGTCGGTCATGAACACGATCAGTTTCACCGGCTTGTTCAAGCTGGCCAGGAGCTGCTTGGTGCGGGGGCTGAGCGCGTACTTGCGGTCGCGCGAGAAGTCGAAGCGTTTGAAATGCTTGTAAGCGTAGGCGTTGACCACCGCGATGATGAACACCACGAGCATGATCTGAATGATGACGCTGGTGCCGACCTGAAAGCGGCGGAAAAAACCGGCGCGCGAAGCGTTGACCGGACCGGTGGCGGGCGGAGGCGGAGCAGCGGGAGAATCGACGGGCATAGGAGGAAATGAAAGAGGTGCTCGAGTGGCTTTGCAGGCGCGCTGTAGCGGCGGGTTCTCGGGGCTGTAGCGGCGGGTTCTCGGGGCTGTAGCGGCGGTCTATGACCGTCGC
>CAXUFU010000442.1:0-2881 GCA_964250275.1 uncultured Chthoniobacterales bacterium
ACCGTCGGTAGCGGCAGTCTATGACCCTCACTGGCGGCGGTCTATTACCCTCGGTGACGCTTTGCCCCGCTTAGCCGCTGCCGACGGTCACAGACCGCCGCTACAGGCCGATGGGAAAATATTGCGCTTGGCATCTGGCGCGATGCCGTGTCCGCTCTGGGCCTGAGATGACGGGCAAAGAACTGCTGAAGCGCGGTTTGTTCCTGGCGCTGCAGATCGGCGTCACGGCGGCGGCGCTCTGTTACATCTTCCACGCTCCCGCCCGGCGCGCCGAGATGTTGGCAGCGCTGCGGCAGGCGGATTGGCGCTGGCTGATTTTCGGCGTTTGCGCGTATGGCGGGCTGGAGATGATGGCGGTGCTGCGCTGGCGCATTCTGCTGCGCATCCAGGGGTTTGAGCTGCCGTGGCTCCAGGCGACCGCCATTTTGTTCATCAGCGAATTTTTTACCGTGTGCACACCCGGGTTGGTGGGCGGCGACGCCATGCGCATCCTTTATCTCGTCCGCACGGCGCCCGAGAAAAAGATCGACGCGGCGTTGACCGTTGTCATGGACCGGCTGGCGGGTTTATTGTCGCTGATCGTCCTGGCGGCCGGCGTCTTGGGATTGCGTCATGATTGGCTGTTACGCAGCGTGGCGGTGATCCGACTCGTCCATGTCATGATGGTCTTGCTGGGCCTCAGCGCAGCGTTGCTGCTCGCCGGCATCCTGGCGGCGCGATCGCGAAGCGTTTTCGCCGCGCGCTTGCCGGAAGACCTCCGCGCAGTACTCGATGCGCTGGAGCGTTACGGCACGGATTGGAAGCGCACGCTTGCGGCCGTCGCGACCACGCTGGTCGCGCACGGCTTCTATTATCTTACTTTTTGCTGCGCGGCGCGCGCGCTGACCCATGGCGGTGTACCATCGTGCGCCGACGTTTTCTCCATCATGCCGGTCGTCAACACGCTGGTGGCCCTGCCGATCAGCCTGGGTGGAATCGGTTTGCGGGAGTCGCTTTTCCAGGTGCTCCTGCATGACTTGACCGGCACACCGAAGGCCGTTGGCGCCTTGATCGGCACGGTGGGCTTTTGCATCCAGGCCTTGTGGGCTGCGCTGCCGGGAATGGTGGCATTCGTCGGCTATCGCTGGTTCTCGAAGTCCCGGGGAGGCTACGGAACAGAGTATCCCGCCGGAACCGGCGGCGCGCAGCCTGCCGCAGGATCGACCTGAACGATTCCGTGCCGGTTCGAGCACCGCGGCGGCACCGGTTGAACAATGCTCCGACTTCGTGTATTTTCACCTCCTGATGACAAAGGTGGACATTCCCCGCAAAGCGGTCTACCGGCTTTCCCTTTATCAGCGGGGGCTGCAACGGCTCGAGCACAATAATATCACGACCGTGTCTTCGGCGGCGCTGGCCAAGGCTGCCGGAGTCAAGCCCACGCAGTTGCGCAAAGACCTGACTTACTTCGGGCAATTCGGGACGCGCGGGCTTGGCTATGACGTCGCGGCCTTGAACAAGAAGCTCGATGAAGTCCTTGGCACGACCCGCCTGCAACCGGTCATCCTGGCTGGCGCGGGCAACCTCGGCACGGCGCTGCTCGGCTATAACGAAGGTTTTGCCAAGGAAGGTTTTGAGATTGTAGCGACGTTCGACGCCGAACCGAGACGCCGGCGGGTCGGGTCGCGCACGGTGGACGTGCGGCCCATCGCGCAGCTCGCGGCTTTCGTGCAGGATCAAGGGATTAAAATGGCCATCGTGGCGGTGCCGGCGACCGCCGCGCAGGAAGTCGTCAATGGGTTGGTCACGGCTGGCATCCAGGCGATCTTGAACTTCGCGCCGATCGTTTTACAAGTGCCGCCGCACGTGGTGGTCAACAACGTCGACCTGGCGATGGAACTCGAAAACCTGAGTTATTTTATCCGCTGATGGCGGAGAGTGCCCTGCAAACACTAGCCGCGCCCGACTTCGACTTGCGGCTGACTCTGGGGTCCGGGCAGGTCTTCCATTGGCAGCGCGCGGGAGAGGGGTTTGCGGGTGTGATCGGCGAAACCCCGGTCTATGTGGAGCAGCACGAAAGCGTTCTGCGGGTGAGTGCGGGCGCGGCGGAGTTGGTCAGCCGCTATTTCGCGCTCGATCATCCGCTGAGCGAGGTCTACGCCACGTTCCCCGCCGACGAGCACATGCGCACGGCGCTGGCCGCGTGTCGCGGGCTGCGGATCATCCGCCAGCCGCTGTGGGAGTGTCTCGCCACCTTTATAACTTCCGCGCTCAAACAAGTCGCGCACATCGCGCAGATTTCGCTGCTGCTGCGGCGGCGGTTTGGCCGCCCCGTGGGAACCCTCGCCGGGGTTGATCTTTTTGCCTACCCGGACGTGGACCGTCTGGCAGCGCTGGAGGAAGCCGATCTGCGGGCCTGCGGCCTGGGATTCCGCGCGCGCACGTTGCTGGCGACGGCGCGCAAGCTCGTCGCGCTGGGCGGCGCCGGGACGTTGGAAACGATCCGTCCGCTGGAACGGGACGCAGCCGTCGCAGCCCTCTGTGCTTTCGCCGGCGTGGGCACGAAGGTGGCGAATTGCGTGCTGCTCTTCGGCTACGAACGGCTGGACGCTTTTCCGATTGATGTCTGGATCGAGCGCGTCTTGCGTGAGCGCTATTTCGCCGGCAAACGGAAGGTGACGGCGCGCCGCCTGCAAACCTTTTCGCAAACCTATTTCGGGGTCTACGGCGGGTACGCGCAGCAGTACCTGTTTCATCAGGCGCGCGCCGCCGGGCGTTCGCGGCAGACCCGCCCGCGGGCTAGACGGAAGCCGAAACGGAAGCCGGGCTAAGGTAGAGGCGCTAAGATAAGCGCGGTTCTGATTGAAGGGCGGGCGCTTCGCCTGCCGGGGGAGGGCCGTTG
>CAXUFU010000443.1:0-2857 GCA_964250275.1 uncultured Chthoniobacterales bacterium
GGAGCGCCCGCCCTACAACCGGAACTTACCGGCTACGACATTTTCTCATCTGCTCCTAGACCGCCGCTACAGGAAGATTCGACGGTCATAGACCGCCGCTACAAGCCGGAGCCGCGGACGGTCATCGATCCTGAACATTCGCTGCCGGCCCTCCAGTTCGGAACACCCGGACTCAAAGAGTCCGCCAAGTTTCTTTCGCCCGCCAAGCCCGCCACGTGGCTTGCCACGCGGGCCGTTCTCCGGCACAAATGTCGGCGCGTCATGGAGATCGAGCCGAATAGAATCCAGGAACTGCTCGAAGCAGACCAGCCCGCCGAACGCCTGGCCGGACTCGGCGCCAATACCCTCAGCAATACCGAGCTCCTTTCCATCCTGCTCGCGAGCGAACCCGGCGAGACCGATACCACCGAACTGACGCGCCGCTTGCTGGCAAAGTTCCGCTCCCTGCGCACCCTCGCCCGCTGCGATCCACGCGAGTTTGTCTCGGTCGAAGGCATTTCCCTGCCAAAGGCAGTCACGCTAGCTGCCGCCTTCGAGCTCGGCCGCCGCGTTTCGCGCGAGACCATCGCCAAACTGAAGGTCGATAGTCCCGAGATCGTCTGCCAATTGCTCGCCCAGGATTTGCGCGCCCTCACCCGCGAATCGCTCCGCTCCTTGCTGCTCGATACCAAGTACCAGTTGCTGCGCATCGAAGAAATCTCCCTCGGCAGCCTCAACGAGAGTATCGCGCACCCCCGCGAAATCTTTCGCCCGGCGCTCATCCACTCGGCTTACGCCATCATCATGGTCCACAACCATCCCTCCGGCGACCCCAGCCCCAGCGAGGCGGACCGGCGGTTGACCCGGCGCGTGGCGGAGGTCGGCACGCTGCTGCAAATCAACCTGCTCGATCACATCATCATCGGCGGCATGCAGGCGGGCCAGCCCTCCTATTACAGCTTCAAGGAAGCCGGCCTCCTCTCGTGATCCATCCCACCGCCGTCATCGACCCCGCCGCCGAGTTGGCGCCGGACGTGGAGATCGGAGCGTACGTTTGCCTGGAGGGGCCGGTGCGGATCGGCGCCGGCTGCGAGATCCAGGCCCACGCCGTCCTCACCGGCCGCGTCACGTTGGGGGACGGCAACCGGATCGGCCATGGGGCGGTCATCGGCGGCTGGCCGCAGGATTTTGCCTTTGATCCGGCGACGCCAAGCGGCGTGCGCATCGGCGCCGGCAACGTCATCCGGGAGCATTGCACGATTCATCGCGGCACGGCGGCCGGCACGGAGACGATCGTCGGCGACGGCTGCTTGCTGATGGCCGGGGCGCACCTGGGCCACAACGCGCGGGTGGGCGACCGGACAGTGATCGCCAACCACGTGCTGCTCGGCGGCTACGTCGAGATCGCGGAACGCGTTTTCATCGGCGGCGGGACGGTCTTTCACCAGTTCGTGCGCGTGGGGCGGGGAGCGATGGTGCAGGGCTTGAGCGCCTTCAGCAAGGACGTACCGCCGTTCACGCTGGCCGCGGAACGCAACCTGGTCTTCGGGCTGAACGTGGTGGGTTTGCGCCGGAGCGGGTTCACGGCGCCGGAGCGCGCGGAGATCAAGGCGGCCTTCAAGCTCCTATACGCCAGCGGGATGAATGTCTCGCAGGCGCTGGCGGCCGCCGCCGGGCAATCCTGGGGCGAGCAGGCGGCGCACTTCTTCGCCTTTGCCGCCGGCGCGAAACGGCGGGGGTTGTGCGGATTCGGGCGCGGCGGGAGGACGGTGGAGTCCGTTTGAGGGCAGCGAATTTTGGCTTGGATAATCGGGGCGGCGCCCGCTAGCTTGGGCGGCGCATGAACATCTTTGTCACTGGTGGCGCCGGCTACATCGGCAGCATCTGCGTCGAGCAGTTGTTGGATCGCGGTCATCAGGTCACGGTGTTCGATAACCTGACCGAGGGGCATCGGCGGGCGATCGATCAGCGGGCGGCTTTCGTGGCCGGGGAGTTGCGCCAGCCGGAGAGTATCGGGCAGGCGCTGGCGGCGGCCAAGCCGGACGCCGTCATGCATTTCGCGGCCAACGCGCTGGTGGGGGAGTCGATGCAAAATCCCTCCAAGTACTTCCACAATAACGTCTGCGGCGGGCTCAATCTGCTCGATGCGATGGTCGCCAGCGGCGTCGAGCGCCTGGTCTTTTCCTCGACCTGCGCCACCTTTGGGCCGCCGGATAAACTGCCCATGGACGAGACGCTGCCGCAGCGGCCCATCAACCCGTACGGCGAGTCCAAGCTGCTCTTTGAGAAGATTTTGCGCTGGTACGACCAGATCCATGGTTTGAAGTTCGTGGCGCTGCGCTATTTTAACGCGGCCGGCGCGACCGCGCAGTTCGGAGAGGACCATCGGATCGAGACCCATCTGATTCCTAACGTCCTGAAAGTCGCCCTCGGGCAGCGGCCGCACGTCGAGATTTACGGGCAGGATTACGAGACGCCGGATGGCACCTGCATCCGCGATTACATCCACATCGTCGATCTTGCCCAGGCGCACATTCTCGCTTTGAGCGCAGGCTCGAGCGCCTTTTACAATTTGGGTACGGGCGGCGGCAACTCGGTCTCCGAGGTGATTGCCTGCTGCCGCCGGGTGACGGGTCATGCCATCCCCGTGGTGGCCAAGGAGCGCCGGCCAGGGGATCCGCCCCGCCTGATCGCCGCGTCCGCCCTGATCAAGCGGGAGTTGGGTTGGGAGCCGCAGTACCAGTCAATCGATGCCATCATCGAGAGCGCCTGGGCGTGGCACCAGCGCCATCCGGAAGGGTACGGAGATTAAATTGGTGAAAGCCGGACCGGTGTTTTGTCCGCTGGCGCGGCGGTTTTTGGCCGGGCTGGCCCTGGC
>CAXUFU010000444.1:0-2856 GCA_964250275.1 uncultured Chthoniobacterales bacterium
CTGCAGATCGGCTTCCTCGTCGGCCTGCAAATCGGCAGCGGCAATCTCCGCGGCTTGATGCCGGAGGAGCTCGAGCTCGCGCTCCAGGTTTGCCTCGCCCGTGGCTAGGCTCGCATGCTCCTCGCGCAAAGCGCCGTGCTGCGCCCAGCTCTGCTCGTAGGCGCGCCGCACCGGCAGCGCGTGGCTGAAGGCATCAAGCAAATCGAGCTGCCGCTCCGCGCTCAAGAGGGACTGATGATCGTGCGGCCCGTGCAGGTCGACGAGCAAGTCGCCCAGTTGTTTGAGCACCGCCAAGGTCGTTGGCGACCCATTGACGAACTGCCGATTGCCCCCGGCCTGGGTAAACGTTCGCTTGATTATGAGCTGCCCGTCCGGGCAGGGTTCCAGGCCGTTTTCGTCCAGCCGCTGGTCCAGGTCCGCGGGCGCCGGCACCTCGAAAATGCCTTCCACCGTGCAGGCGTCGGCCCCGGTGCGGATGAGGCTTTTCTCCGCGCGCTCGCCGAGCAGCAGCTTGAGCGCGCCGATGATGACGGATTTCCCTGCGCCCGTCTCGCCGGTGACAGCCACGAAACCGCCCGCGAGCTGCCAGTCCAGGGCCTCGACCAGCGCAAGATTCTTGATCCGCAGCGAAGTGAGCGTTGCCAGCACGAGCGGCCAGTGTAAACTGCGGTCGCTGTTTTCTCAACCGGACGCGGGGGAGCGGTTTGCCTGGGATGCCGAAATCGGATGGTTCCTGATCATCCGTGACGGCGGCGTAGCGGGATGAGCGATTTTCAAATTACTTTCTTGGGCACCGGCACGAGCCAAGGCGTGCCGATGATCGGCTGCGACTGCCCCGTTTGCACTTCCACCGACCCGCGCGACAACCGCACGCGCTCGTCGCTGCTCGTGCAAACTCCTGAAGCGGATATCGCGATCGATACGGGACCGGACTTCCGCACCCAGTGTCTGCGCGAGCACGTGCGCACGCTTGACGCCGTCATTTACACCCACGCCCACACCGATCACATCATGGGGTTCGACGATCTGCGCCGCTTTTGCGATCGCAAGCCGGACCAGAAGATGCCCATCTACGCCGCCGCCGATACCATGGCGGACATCCAACGCGTCTTTCGTTTCGCCTTTGACGCGCCGGTGCGGTTTGCCGGCTACGTCCATCCCGATCCGCATACCATCGACGGCCCCTTCCGCTTGGGCGAGACGGAGATCACGCCCCTGCCGGTCCCGCACGGCCGCTTCATCGTCAACGGCTTTTTGTTTACCCGTCACGGCCGGCGGCTTTTGGCGTATTTGAGCGATTGCAAATCCGTCCCGCCGGAAGTGCGCGCGCAGATCAGCGAGGTCGAGGTGCTGGCCATCGACGCGTTGCGCCACCGGCCGCACCCGACCCATCTGAGTGTCGATGAAGCGCTGGAAGTCGCCCAGGCGGTGCGGGCGCGGCAAACCTGGTTTACCCACATCTGCCATGATCTCGGACACGCGGAGACCGAGGCCGCGTTGCCGGCCGGCGTGCACCTGGCTTACGACGGCTTGCAGATTTCTCTATGAGCGCGGCCTGGGAAGGCTACGAAGCCTATGGCAGCAGGGCCCGGCGCGAACGCCGCCGGCGGTGGATCGCCGCCGGCATCGCCCTGCTGGTGATCGCGGTCACCATGCTCGCCTTGCAGCGGTGCCTGCCGCAGGGGCAAGCGCCGGGGCGCAATCCTGCCCGCAACGGCCCGGGCGCTGACCCGGCGACGGCTACGCTGGTGGTTTACAACGAGAACGATCCGCTCTCGCGCGATCTGGCAGATTTTTACGCCAGCAAACGCGGGATCGAGGCGGACCGCGTGGTGGGTTTGAAATGCTCGATCAACGAGGAAATCAGCCGCGACGAATACGATCAGACCATCGCCGGGCCGCTGCGCGCGATCTTTGACGCGCGGGGCTGGTGGCGGCGCAGCCCGGATGATCCGGCGGCGGATCCTTCCAGCATCGTGGCGGAGAATCGCATCCGCTACGTGGCGCTCATCCGGGGCATCCCGCTCCGGATCAGCGAGACAACCGCGTACCCTGGAGACGCCACCACCGAGCCCCCGCCGATCGGCGTGCGCAATCAGGCGGCGGTCGATTCCGAGCTCACGCTGCTCGGGTTGTTCACGCATCATATCTCCGGCGTCTTGAGCAACCCCTACTTCCGCTCTTACCAGAGTTTTGCGACGGTGCATCACCCGGAGCTCATGCTGGTGGCGCGACTGGACGCTCCCACCGGCACGATGGTGCGGCGCATGATCGAAGACGCGTTGGCGGTGGAAAAAATCGGCCTCTGGGGCCGCTGCTACATCGATGGCCGCGGGCTGCCGGCGGGAAATGGACTCGGCGAAGGCGACGGGTGGCTAAACAAAGTCGCCACCCAGATCGCCCCCTTCGTCATGCCTACCATTTATGATAACGCGCCCGCCCTCTTTGCGGCCGATTATCCCATGACCGAGGCGGCCCTTTATTTCGGCTGGTATTCCGAGCAGCCAGCGGGCGCTCTGGCGGATGAGCACTTCCAGTTCGAGCGAGGCGCGGTGGCCTGCCACATCCATTCATTCAGCGCCACCAGCTTGCGTGACCCAACCAAGTGGTGGGTGGCGCCGCTGCTCAACAAAGGCGCTTGCGCCGTGCTGGGCAACGTCTACGAGCCGTACCTGAGTCTGACGACGCACCTGGACGTTTTCGCGGACCGGCTTTGCAGCGGCATGACGTTCGTGGAGAGCGCGTACGCCGGCACGCCGGGGCTTTCCTGGATGACGACGGTGGTCGGCGATCCGCTGTACCGGCCGTGCGCCGCGTACCAGAACGTGGAGTTCGATCTCGACCCCACGGCCGCGG
>CAXUFU010000445.1:0-2850 GCA_964250275.1 uncultured Chthoniobacterales bacterium
CAGCTCTCGCTGCCGAGCGGGTTCGTCATCGCCAGCACCAGCCAGACGATGGCGATTTCCTTGGCACACAGCCCGAGCAGCAGACAAGCGAACGCCCCAATGCTCCACAGGACCGCGGGCAAGACGCGCTTGCTGGCAAAGGCCGCCTCGCACCCCAGCCAGGCCAGCAGACAGAAGGACATCGCGAGCGTATCGGCGCGGCCCGACACGTAAGCGACCGCGGCGCTATGCACGGGATGCAAGGCCCAGAGCAGGGCCACCGCGAGAGCCATCCCGTCGCAGGCGTTCGCGCACGCCAACCCAGGACCGGGCTGCCGCGGCGGAGCCGTCGGCACCAGGCGCGGCAAAAGTCCGCGCAGGACGACGAAGAGCAGGCCCGCGTTCAGGGCGTGGATGAGGATATTCGTCAGGTGATACCCAAAGGGGTTGAGCGCCCAAACCCAATAATCCGCGATGAAGGAAAGCGTCTGGGTCGGCCGGTAGAAATTCGAATCCCCGTCGAAGAGCGTGTGCCGGAAAGCCTCGAGCGCGATGACCGGGCTGCGGATGAGTTGATTGTTGCGTACGAGCGGGGTGTCGTCCCAGAGGAACTGCGCGTTTAAAGCTGGGGCATAGGCGGCCAGCACGGCGGCGAGCAGGACGAACAGCCAGAGGAGCGGACGCTTGAGCAGCGGGACGCGCGCCGGCGCGGGGGCGAGGGCGCGTACTTCTTCTTTGGCAAGAGATGGCGCGAGCATGACAGAAAATGGTGCCGCGGTAAGTTCCGGTTGTCGGGCGGGCACTTCGCCTGCCGGTCTCGCTCCATCACTGGCCGGCGAAGCACCCGCCCGACAGTTCTGAGGTGCCGACAATAACATAAACGCCCTTCCGGGGTAAACCGGAAGGGCGTTCTCAAGTGAGGAACCGCCGCGAACGTGAGGACAACCCGCCGTGCTACCTAGAGGTAGACGCCCCAGAACGAAGAGGCGTTGTCGATGACATCGGTGAAGTTGGAGGTTGACGTACTGTTTACCTGGATGCCGCCATCATAAGAGCTATAACTGTAGTTATTGCCCATAATGTCGGTGAAGGTATTGCCAGCGCCGGCCTGGACGTATTGGCGTGAAGCAGGCTTGAAGAAATCCTTCAACTGCGATGACGTGAACGTGTTGAGACCCAACTGGGTATTCTCCACGGCATACTGGTCGATGGCATTCCCGATGACGCGAGCGTCATTGAGGATGGTCGTAGCCTGTGAGCGTTTGCGGGCGCGGATGAAACCGGGGACGGCAATCGCCGCCAGCAGAGCGATGATCGCCACGACGATCATGATCTCCACCAGCGTGAAGCCGCCGCGGTTTAGACGGACCTTGGTGCGCATGGGCATCGCCAAAGGGTGAACGTGGGAGTAACCCGCGTTGTTCCTTTTATTGATAAGCGCCCCAGAAGGAAGAGGCGTTGTCGATTACGTCGGTGAAGTTGGTGGTGGTGCTGCTATTGACGACCACGCTGGCGTCGAACGTCTGGTAGCTGTAGTTGTTGCCGAGGATGTCCGTGAAGACAGTACCAGCGGCGGCTTGGGTGTATTGACGCGAGGCAGGCTTGAAGAAGTCCTTCAACTGGCTCGAGGTGAACGTGGCGGTACCGATCATGTTGTTTTCGATCGCGTACTGGTCGACGGCGCCGCCGATGACGCGAGCGTCATTGAGGATGGCCGTGGCCTGGGAGCGTTTGCGGGCGCGCAGAAAGCCGGGGACGGCGATGGCGGCCAGCAAGGCGATGATCGCGACGACGATCATAATTTCAACGAGGGTAAAGCCCCCGCGGGACTGACGGATTTTGTTTAACATAAGTAACCTAACTTTTCTATGATGATTTATCTCTAGTGCGTTTCGCGGGCTCCCGTTATTGGCAGACCCGCTTGGCGATTGGTTTAAGCAACTGCGGTGCCAGCATGGACCTACGCTCCCTCTGCCAGAACCTGGTTCCTTTTGCCTCCCATTCGCCTCTTGGTGAGGCGGGGTGTGGGCGTAACAGTGTAATCGGGCAGAGCCTGCCGCAGCACCACGCTGCCGCCCCGGCGCATTCTTGTTCCTGCAAAAGACTGCCTCACCTCCGCTCAAATGTGCGAATGCACCCCGCAAGAGTGAGAGCGGTTGCGCGAGAGGGAATCTGGCGCAGCACCGCGCCCGCCAGCATACCATTTGCTTAGTATGCGGCCGACCATGCAACTTCCAGTGCCTTCGTGGCTTCCAAGGCAGTCGCGGCTTTCGGCTGGCGCCGCAGTTTTTCTTTTGGCGCTGCTGATCCGTCTTTGGGTGCTGTTTCAGGCGGCAGGCACCCCGGAGTTCCAGCCGAACCAGGGCGACATGAAGTTCTACAGTGACTGGGCGCAACGCATCGCCGCAGGCCAATGGACCGATCACCGGGCATTCTACGGTTTGCCCGGCTATGCATACTGGTTGGCAGCGATTTACCGGGTGGCCGGTTTTCAGCCGTACCTCGCGGCACTTTTGCAGGTGGTGGCGGAAGCGACGACCACGCTCCTGATCTACCAACTGGCCGCGTGCGTCTTCGTCCGGGCGGCTCGCGCCGACGACGAGAGGCGCGCCCGGTGGATCGGTTGGATGGCGGCGCTGGGCTGGATCTTCTTTGTCCCTGCCCAGGCGTATGCCGCCGTCTTGATGCCGACCGCTTACCTGGTGCTGGCGTTCTGGTTCGTGGTCTGGTGGGTGGTCAAGCCGCGGGTGGCCTGCCCCTCGTGGCGCCAGTTTTTTCTGCTCGGCCTGCTGGCAGGTTTCGTGGCCATGATGGTGGCGAATATTCTGTTTTTGCTGCCGCTGGTGATCGCCGCGATCTTTTGGCAACGGA
>CAXUFU010000446.1:0-2824 GCA_964250275.1 uncultured Chthoniobacterales bacterium
GTGCGATTCGGCCCACGCGATGGTTAGGCGCTTGGAGTGAGGGATGTAAGTCAGTTTTTGAGGTAAAGCTGCATCTGGGCGCAATCGATCACCGCGCCCCGTTCGCGTAAAAAATCGGCGCCCAAGTACCCGTCGATGGGTGGTTTGCCCTGCTCCTGCAGCGCGGCGTTGTTCGCGGAAATATCCGAGATGGCGATCACGGCCGAGCGCACCCGGACGGAACTGAGCCGCAGATTATCGACGACGCCGATATCGATGCGGCGCCGTCCACCGCCAGCACCGCCGACGGTAAACTCGGTGTGGTTGAGTTTGATGCCGGCCTGGCGGCTGATGGCCGTATCGAGCAACGTGATCGCGGCGCCGGTATCCACCAGCCAAAGGGCCTTGCGCCCATTGACGTTTGCGAGCACCTCGAAATCGCTGATGGACACCCGTTGCATGGGCACGTCGCTGTAACCGCGCGCGCGCAGGAAGCCGTTGAGGGCGGGTTGCGGGACGTTGTTGTTGCCGGGCTCGGACGGTTTGGCGTAGAGCCGCAGGCCGGGGCAATCGATCACGAACGAGAAGCTTTGCAGGACGTCGGCGCCGATGATGCCGTCAAACTCCCCGTCTTTGCCCGGGCGCCGGCCCTGGTTGAGCGCCGTCAAGTCGCTCACGCCGAGGAGGAAGGGGCTCGCCTCGCACGGGCCGACCTGGAGCCGGCTGGCCAGCGCCGCGCGAATCCGTTCGCCGGGGCCGCCAACCGCGCCATAGACGTGCACGCCGGTTTTGACCGCCGTCAGATGGAATTTGGCCAGGCTCGGGGCATTGACCACCGTGATCTGCGCGCCCGTATCGACCAGAAATCTCCCCGGCACGCCATTGATCCGGGCCACGACTTCCAGGTGCGGCCCGATGCCGCGCCGCAACTGTAATGCTTCGTATCCTTGCGGACGCAGGCAATTGCCCAAGGCGCCCCCATCCCGCATGGCGAGCCCGTCATCCGCACGTGCTTGCGACGCGGGAAGGCCAATGATACAAATCAGCGCGAGCGCCCGTGATTTCGCCAGCTTCGAGACGCCTCGCAGACCTCGGCGGAAAGCCGGCCAGGCAGGGGTTATGGTCATCGCCGCGCAGTCTCCTTCATCCGCGCCAACAAACAAGCGACAATCTGTGGCGGCCGCGCGGTGAATAGCCGTCTGGCGGTCTCGCTACCTTCGGCAAAAACAACGCCGGAAAGTTGAAACCAGCAAAGCGACCGGCGCGTATACTAGAGTACCTTCTGAACACCTCCGACCCGAAATAAACATCCATGCAAAACTTCGCCGAAACCTTCATGTCCACCCTGCAAGAGGCCGAAAAATCGCGTGATCCGGAGCCGCTCGTGGCGTTATTCGCCGCCGATTCTGAACTCCTGACGCTAGCCTTGGTCGAGCCGTTGCGGGGCGAAGAAGGCGCGCGGCGTTTTTGGACCACGTACTTGGCCGCCTTCGAGCAAATCCGGTCGACGTTCCATCATGTTATCGCGACGGAGAACGAAGCGGTGCTGGAGTGGATCGGCGAAGGCGTCGTGGCCGCCTCGGGTCAATCGTTCGATTACCGGGGCATCTCGGTGCTGGAGCACGATGGCCAGCACGTCCGGAAGTTTCGCTCTTACTACGACTCGGCGGTATTTGTGCCGGGCGGTGCAAAGCACAAGGATGCCGTCTAACCGGGCGTATCGCGGGACGGACTGCTCCGCCTACTCAAACCGCAGTGCTTTGACCGGGTCGAGCCGGGCGGCGAAATAGGCGGGGATCAGTGCGGCCAAGGCGCAAATGGCAAACGCGCCGGCGCAGATCACCGCCACATCCTGGGGCTTGGTCCAATAGGGTATTTGGCCGAAACCGTAAACCTCGCGTGAGAACACCTCGATGCCAAACGCGTTCTCCATCCAGCGCTTGAACGGGTTCAGCAGCGCTAAAATACCGAGCCCGAGCCCCAAGCCGCTGGCCAGGCCGAACACGCCCACCACCACGCCTTGAGACAGGAACACGCGCACGATCTGCCATACGTCCGCCCCAACGGCCTTCATGATCCCGATCTCACGCGTCTTTTGCACCGTCACCGTGATGAGAGTGTTCATGACGCAAAACGCCGCCACGATCAGCACCACGAAGAGGATCACGAACATGGTCGCCCGCTCGGTGCGGACGGCGCTGAAAAATTGCGCATTGAGGTCCATCCAGGTCGAGGCCGTCAGCGGCGGGTCGAGCCGGGAGAGCAGCTCACTCTTGACGATCTGTGCGCGGTAAGGGTCGTTTGTGCGGACTGACAATCCGTGCACGGAATCGCCGAGCTCATAGAGTTCCTGGCCCAGGTACAGCGGCACGAAAAGAAACTCGGAATCGTAAATGTAGCGCCCGGAATTGAAAATCCCGGTCACAGTCACCTCGGAAGGCAGGACGGCCTCGCGCAATTCGGTGATCTTTTCCTTGCTCGCAGCTTTGCCTTCCAACGCTTTGAGTTCGCCGGCCACGCCGGCGAGGTTCTTCGGCGAGTAAATAGTCAATTTATCGCCGACGTGCAGCCCGAGCTCCTTGGCCAGATCGATGCCGACGACGGCATTGTCCCCGCTCAGGTCGAACTTGCCGGACCCGTTTTTCATCAAGCCGGGAATGTCGGTCACCAGCGGCTCAAGCTCGGGATCGACCCCGCGAATTTTGGGCGCAATCCGCCGGTTCTCGAACTCGGCCAGGACCGGCCCCATAACGAAGGGAGCCACCGCGGGCTGCCCGTCTTTGCCCACGGCAACGCCGGGCGTTTTCCCGCCGAGCGTGCGCACGTCGCGCCAGTCATCGATCAG
>CAXUFU010000447.1:0-2818 GCA_964250275.1 uncultured Chthoniobacterales bacterium
CGGTCGGCGGCACCGGCTTGACGGCCTCGGCGGGTGTCTCGAGCGGGCTGGGGGTCGCGGGTTCTTGCGCGGGGGCACTTTGCAGAATGGCACTACCGAGGAGGAGCAGGCCGGCCGCAAAAGCGGAAAGATAAGGCAAGGAGTAGCGCATGGGTGTTTTGGTAGGCAGCATAGGACACGAGGGGAGCGGGAGGCAAGCTGGTCCAGTGCTGCCGCGACGGAACTTCACGCTGGACGTGCCGTCGGCCCTTGTGCGACATACACCCGTGGCAACGGTGGATTCCGGCTCGTTTTCTGACACGGACTCCCGCGCCCAGCCCTCTTACGGGATTAGCGAAGCGGCGCGGTATCTGCGTGTTCCTCCCTCGACATTGTCTGCCTGGGTTCGCGGGCAGGACTATGTCACGGGCCGTGGTGACGCCAAGCAGTTCAAGCCAGTGATCGAAATACCGCAGCCGCGCGAGCCGCTGCTTTCGTTTGTCAATTTAGTCGAGGCGCACGTGCTCAACGCCCTGCGGCGACAGCACCGGGTTGCCTTGCCAAAGGTGCGAGCAGCGCTGGAGTACGTCCGGGATCGCCTGGGACTTGAGCACCCGCTCGCCAACGCCAGATTCCAGACTGATGGGGTAGACGTCTTCGTCCAGCACTTCGGCGCGCTCATCTCGGTTTCGGAACGCGGGCAGGTAGCCATGTCCGCGGTGATTTCAGCGCATCTGCAGCGCGTGGAGCACGACGCCTCCGGATTGGCCACGCGGCTTTACCCTTTTGTTCGCTCAGGAGAAAACCGTCCGGACGACCCCAGGATCATTGTGATCGATCCTTGGCTCGCCTTTGGCCGGCCTGCCATTGCGGCGCAAGGCGTCGCGACGGACATCGTGGCTGAGCGTTATCGCGCCGGCGAACGGATGGACTCGTTGGCGGATGATTATGGCTGCGGACGCGAAGAAATCGAGGAAGCCGTCCGCTGCGAATTTGCGCTCGCCGCCTGAGCGCCCGGTCTTCTTTGTCGACCGCGCCTTGGGTCGGAAGTCTGTCCCGGTCGCGCTTCAGGCAGCAGGCGAAATCGTTGAGGTTCATGCCGACCATTTCCCTGCCGCGGCGCCCGACGCTGATTGGTTGCGCGTAGTTGGCGCACGCGGCTGGATTGTACTCTCGAAGGACAAGCGCATCCGTTATCGCCGCAACGAGACCCAAGCGCTCCAGACGGCGCGCGTCCGTGCTTTTTTTCTGGCCAGCAGCAAGAATGTCACTGGGCCGGAAATGGGCGAAATCTTTGTCCGCTGCCTCCCGGCGATGAAGCGGCTACTGGCAGGCACCTCGCCCCCCCTTCATCGCGCACGTTTACAAGGACGGCAACGTCGTCCAGATGTGGCTCTAGCCTGGATGAAATAACGCCACACCAACGCTGGGGTGACCGACGGGACTCGAACCCGCAACAGCCAGAACCACAATCTGGAGCTCTACCATTGAGCTACGGCCACCATACGAGTGAAAAACTCGCGAACAGAGACCGTGTCATCGCCGGGCGCCAGATGCAACCGGAGATTGTCGCGCGCAAAGCGCCGATGCGCCGCCAAATAGGCCACTCCAAACCAAGTGGACGGGCACGCTCCGTCGTGCCCCTG
Organism: uncultured Chthoniobacterales bacterium; assembly: GCA_964250275.1. Lineage (GTDB taxonomy): Bacteria > Verrucomicrobiota > Verrucomicrobiia > Chthoniobacterales > SZAS-18 > CAXUFU01. The sequence goes on from CAXUFU010000447.1 coordinate 1,626, forward strand.
ACCGTCTGCTCTGCTGCGCGCGCTGCCTCTACCGAACCCCCAAAGGGCACGGTTGCGCGTGCCCGTCCAAGTGTCCTACCCCTTCTTGCGCCGCCGGTCCCGGCGCCGTAGATTCGGGGCGTGATCATCTCCGGCCCGGCAAACTCTCGCCTGGATCCATCCATCATCGACAAAGTGCTCGGCGGACAGCGCATCGATCGCGCGGAGGCGCTGGCACTCTATCACGACGCGGCGCCCGCCGATCTCGCCCAGCTCGCCGACGCCCGCCGCGATCAGGCCAAGGCGGCTGCCTACGGGGGACGCGGACGCGAAACGGTTACGTACATCATCGACCGCAACATCAATTACACCAACGTCTGCAACGTTTACTGCAAGTTCTGCGCGTTCTATCGCACCGAGAAAGACGCGGACCATTACGTCCTTTCCCTGGAGCAGATCGACCAGAAGCTCGACGAGTTGACCGCGGTCGGCGGCATCCAGATCCTCATGCAGGGCGGCCATCATCCCAAGCTCACCCTCGACTGGTATCTGAATCTGCTTGGGCACATCCGCGAGAAGTATCCGCACATCAATATCCACGCGTTTAGCCCGCCGGAGTTCAACCACTTCGCGGAAGTCTTCCACATGCCTTTGCGGGAGGTCATCACGCGCTTCAAGGAGGCCGGCCTGGGCTCCATCCCCGGCGGCGGCGGAGAGATCCTCGTCGACCGCGTGCGCCAGAAGATTGCTCCGCTCAAATGCAACTCGGACCGCTGGTTGGAAGTCATGGCGATCGCGCATGAGCTCGGCCTGGCCACCAGCGCGACCATGATGTTCGGCCACGTGGAAACCGTTGAGGATCGGCTCGAACACCTGCAGCGGCTGCGCGATCAACAGGACGCCACGGGCGGGTTTACCGCCTTCATCTGCTGGACGTTCCAACCCGAGCACACCCGGCTGCGGGCCACCCCGGTCGGGACCGCCGAGTATCTGCGCATGCAGGCGCTTTCCCGCATCTTCCTGGATAATTTTGAGAACGTGCAAAGTTCCTGGGTCACGCAAGGCCCCAAGATTGGGCAGATCGCCTTGAAGTACGGCGCAAACGACTTCGGCTCAGTCATGATGGAAGAAAACGTGGTCAGCAGCGCAGGCACGTCATTCCGGCTGAACGCGCCTGAGATCGAGCGCCTGATCAGCGACATGGGCTATGAACC
>CAXUFU010000448.1:0-2815 GCA_964250275.1 uncultured Chthoniobacterales bacterium
GGCCGCCAGCGATGTCACGTTGATGATCGTGCCGCCCGGCTGCTGCCGCAGGCTCGGGAGCGCGAGCTGCATCAGGCAGATCGGGCTCAGCGCCAGGAGCTGGAATTGTGCGGTGAGTTCCGCCGCCGGGATTTCCGCGCCGGGTCCGAACCAGCCGCCCCCGGCGTTGTTGATGATGATATCGAAACGGCCCCCAGCCTCCGCCAGGGCAGCGGAAAACGTGGCGGCGAGACCCGGTTCATCGTGCAGGTCGACCGCCACCGGATGGAAGCCGGGCAGGTCGCGCGGCAACCGTTCCACGCGGCGGGAAGTCCCCCAAACCTCGCACCCCGCCTCGCTCAATTTCCGCGCGGTCGCCAGGCCGATCCCGGCGCTGGCGCCCGTGAGGAAAACCTTGCGCATGTCCGGCTAGTTGGCCGCGGCGGACGCCTGCTCCTCCCAACGCCGCAGGACAATGGAGACATTGGTTCCGCCAAACCCGCTCGAGTTATTCATGACGATCCTGGGCGCGGCTGGCACTGGCCGGGTAACGATGTTTACGCCCTCGCACATTGGATCCAACTCCGTGATGTGCGCCGAGACGGGGATAAACTTCTCCTCGAGTGTCAAACAACAGAACCCTGCCTCCATGGCCCCAGCCAGCGAAAGGCCATGGCCTGTCAGGCTCTTGGTGCTGCTGACGTACGGCTGATGCGTCCCGGTAAAAACTTTCTTGAGGGCATTGACCTCCGAGGCATCGCCGAAGGGTGTCGAGGTGGCGTGCGCGTTGATGTACTCGATGTCCTCCCGGGCCAACCCCGCATCGGCAATAGCCATCTCCATGGTGCGCGCCAAGCCGTCGCCGGTGGGGTCGGACGCCAATACGTTGTAGCCGTCCGAAGCCTGGCCCCAGCCCAAAATTTCCGCGTGAATCCGGGGCGCACCCCGTTTCAGCGCGTAATCCAGGTCCTCGACCACCAGGACCGCCGCGCCGCCCGTGCCGACGAAGCCATCCCGCTTCTTGTCGAACGCACAAGGGGATTTCGCCGGATCGGTCTGCACGCTCAACGCCCGCACCGCCGCAAAGGGTAGGATGCTGAACTTATTGCAATCCTCCGCGCCGCACACGAACACCGTTTTCTGCCGCCCGCTGCGGATCAGGTCCACCGCCGCGCCCAAGGCATGCGCCGAAGATGAGCAGGCGCTCGAGAAGCCCAGGCTCGGTCCTTTGATGCGGAAGGCCGGCACCAGGTTGATGTACAGCGACCCGGGAATCGCGTTGATGATTCCCATGGGCGGGCAACGCATGACGCCGCGGTTGAGCATGATGTCGTAATTGGCGTAGGCCATCCACATGGAGCCGCCACTGGCGCACATGAGACCCGTCATCGGGTTTGAGACCGCGTCCGGCTCCAGCGCGGCGTCGTCGATCGCCTGGCGCATGGCGAAATACGCAAAGAGGGTGTTCGGCGCCATCGGCCGGAGCGTCTCACGCGGGATCTTGTACCCAGGCGGGTACGTCCAATCCTCAAACTCCGTGCTCGGGAAGCCAAACCCTTTGACCGTCCCGGCAAGCTTCACCGGGATCGACGGATCGGCGAACTCCTCAAAGCGTTCCACGCCGGTCCGACCCTCGCGCAGGCTCGTCAGGACCTCCTGACGGTTGTTGCCGATGCTGGTAATAAATCCCAGCCCCGTGATAACCACGCGTGCCATACCGTGAAATGCTCGCCGCCTTTGCGCTCTCCCGCCACCGCAAATCGCCCGGTTCTTCAGTTGCGGGCAGCATCCTCGCCCGGGCCGGCCAGCTCCGCCGCCGGCGGAAGATCCCGGCGCGCCGCCATGGCATCCGAGTTGGCGGGATGCGCCCCATTTTGCTCGGGGGCCGGAGCAGCCAGGAGTGCTGCTGCCGTCGCCACCGGCTCTGCCTCGCGCTGGCCGAGATGCTCAACGACTTCCTGGCCGAAAGCCAGGACCAGGTGCTCGATCTGCGCCAGTTTCTCGCCCCGGAGTTGGGCGCTGCCGCGGAAGATCGCGAGCGGCGCACGCAGCCGCACCAGCTCGGCTTCCAGGTCCAACACGTCCCCGGGCTTGGCTCGCCGGTAGAAATGCGCCTCTTCCATCGAGGCGAAAAGGACTTCGTTCGATTGCAACTCCACGTGCAATTGCTCTGGCGCGCATTCCAGCACCCACAGACAGGCCGCCTGGCCAATGGCTTCGAAAACAATCGACGCCGGCATCACCGGGTTGTCCTTGAAATGCCACTCCAGGAAAAACTCGTCTCCGCGCAGTCTGTAGCGCGCGCGGACGATGTTCCCGTCGATCTGCGCGTCATCCAAAAAGAAAAACGGCGGCTGCTGTGGCAACCTCAAAGCGATATCTTCCCGTGTGTACCTGCGTACCTTGATGGCTTTCCCGGCATCTTGTTCCCCGCCGCCGGAGATCTTCCGGGCAATGAACGTCTTGACCTGCCCCAAGGTCAGAATTTCGCGCAATTCCTCGTTCTCGATGCTGATGCCGAGCGTTTCCTCGATGGAAAGCACAATCTCGAGCAGCGTCAGCGAGTCGATGCCCAGGTCTTCAATCAGGCGGGTCTCGTCGCCGGCCGACGATAGGCTGCGGTTGTGCTCCGGCGAGAGATGGCGCTCGATGATCCCGTACACGATGGGCGGGATTTCCTTGGCGTCGCCCGAAAGGCGGAAGCGTACCGCAGCCTCGACCGTCTCGTTGCTGCACCTCTTCAAAGATGCCCGGAGATTGAGAATATCTTGTTCGGTCGGAGCCATGCGATCTTTCAAATTAGCTTGTTCGGGCCGCGTTTGTGAACCGAAAATAT
>CAXUFU010000449.1:0-1307 GCA_964250275.1 uncultured Chthoniobacterales bacterium
GTCAAAAACCCACGCACGCGCGAAGATCGAGCGCCGGGCGCAACCGGACCTGGCCGCGGCGGCGAAACCACGCGGGAGCCGCGCCGCGTCATGGCCGGACGCCGGGTGACACTTCGCTTCGTCGCGCAGCCGTTGTCGGAAGCGAAAAACGCGCTAAGTTTGGTTTTTTCCCGATGCCCCAGTTCCGCTACCGCGCCCGCGATTCGCAGGGACAACTCGTCGAAGGCGAGATCGAGGCCGCCGATCGGACCACGGCGATCCAGCTCATCGAGCAGCGGCGTTGCGTGCCGTTCAAGATCGAGGCGAGCGGGGTTACTGGCGGCGCGCTCGTACCGGCTGCCGGCTCGAGCGCTGGCGCAGTACCGCGGACCGGGCTTTTCGGCCGTTTGACGGCTAGCGCGGGCAACGCCGCGCCGGTGGCGGCGAGCGCGGCGTCGGGTGGGTTATCGGGTCCTGGCGCGCCGAGTACGGAGCGCCTCACGCATGGCCAGCGGCTCTTTTTCACCGAACAACTCGCCTACCTGCTTTCGGCGGGGATGACGCTCGACGAGGCGCTCGGCATTCTGGTCAAACGCCTCAAACAGCCGAATCTCCAGCGCCTCACCCGTTCCTTGCACCAGGGTCTGGTCGATGGGCGCAGCTTTTCTCAATCCCTGCGCGATTTTCCCCGGATCTTTTCGCCTCTGTACGTGAATCTGGTTCTGGCCGGCGAGGCCAGCGGCGCGCTGACCGATATCCTTACGCGCCTGGTCAAACACCTGACCAACATGAAAGTCTTGCGCGACCGCGTCTCGCAGGCGCTGATTTACCCCGCGTTTCTCGGGGTCGCGGGCGTGGGGCTGATCATTATCTTCATCACGGTGATGGTGCCGCAGTTGCAAACCTTCTTCAGCAACACGAACGGCGGCTCGCTGCCGCTGCCGACTCAGTTGCTGATCGAGGCCAATTACCTGATCGTCCATTACTGGTGGCTGGTGGCGCTGACCGTGGGGGCGATTTACGGCCTGTTCAAAGTGGCGACGCGTTCGCCGGAAGGCCGGATGAATTGGGACCGCATGCGTTTGGCGGTGCCAGGGTTCGGCGCCGTGATCAAGCACCAGTTCTACGCTCAGTTCGCCCGGACAATGGGGACGTTGCTGCAGAACGGCGTGACACTGCTTAAATCCATGGAGTTGCTCGAAGACATGTCCGGCAACAGTTACCTGAAAGCGCGCATGTATGCCGCCCGGACCGCTTTGGTCGACGGCTCGAGCCTTTCCGCGGCGTTGGGCAAACAGGGCATCTTCCCGGAGCTTTTTCTCGACATG
>CAXUFU010000449.1:1317-2806 GCA_964250275.1 uncultured Chthoniobacterales bacterium
AGACTTCCGGCCGTTTTGCCGAAACGATGCAGATGACGGCCGACGTGTACGAGCGCGAGCTCGACGCGCGCGTGAAGATCGCCACGGCGATCATCCCGTTGGTGATCATCGTGGCGATTGCGGTGGTGGTCGGCGCGGTGGTATTCGGCATCATCAGCGCCGTCTTCAGCGTCACCAGCGCCCTGCCCACGCGCGTGCACTAGTTCCAAAAAAAAGGTAGGAATGGCTCTCCTGAGCCGGTCCCAGACTGTCGTGCAACCGCTCCCTTATTTGTCGCGATCCGTTGCCTCCGCAAGCCGGCCAGACAGTCAGGACCGGTGAGCGTGTCTGGCGCGACCCTCCCCTCATGCGCTTGCCAGACAGCAAGGGACCGGGTCGGAGACCCATCCCTACCTTTTTGGGTTACGCCGGCGGATTGATCTCGTGCAGGCGGATGCACGTCGCGCGGCGCTCCGCCGTGTACTCGATGAACGGCGGATACGCGGCCTGGCACCGCTCCTCCATGTACGGGCAACGCGGATGAAACGTACAACCCGCAGGCGGGTTAATGGGCGACGGCGGATCGCCCGCCAGGATGATGCGGCGGCGCGTCTTTTCCCGCTCGGGATCGGGAATCGGCACCGCGCTGACAAGCGCCTTGGCGTACGGATGCAGCGGCCGTTCGAAGACCTCGACCGACGGCCCGATTTCCACGATGCGCCCCAGATACATCACCGCGATGCGATCCGAGATATGCTTGACCACGGAGAGATCGTGCGAAATGAAAATCATCGTCAACTGCATCTCGCGGGTCAGCTTGACCAAAAGATTGATGATCTGCGCCTGAATGGAGACGTCCAGCGCGCTGACCGGTTCGTCGGCGATGATGAGCTGGGGCTCGACCGCCAACGCCCGCCCGATGGCGATGCGCTGCCGCTGTCCACCGCTGAACTCGTGCGGATATTTGCGGATGAAACGCGCCGACAGACCCACGCGTTCCAACAGCGTCGCCACGCGCCCCGGCAGCTCCCGGCTGGGTACTTTGCGGTGTGTGGTGATCGCTTCCGCCAGGGTGTCATACACCGTCATGCGCGGGTTGAGCGAGGCGTACGGATCCTGGAAGATCATCTGGAAATCCGCCCGCGCCCCGCGCAAGGCGGCGCCGTGGAGGCTGGCCAGATTTTTGCCCGCCAGCAACACCCGCCCGGCCGTGGGTGGGATGAGTTGCAGGATCGTCCGCCCGAGCGTCGACTTGCCGCAGCCGGATTCACCCACCAACCCGAGCACCTCGCCTTTGGCCAAGCTCAGATTGATGCCGTCCACCGCGCGCACGGTGCCAACCCGCTTCTTGACCAGAAAACCTTTCTCGATCGGAAAATGCGTCTTGAGATCTTCGACCTCGAGAAAGGCTGTTGGAGGAGCGGACATAATTGGGTAAGTGACTCGGTTGAGGTGGCCAATACGATGGACCGGGGTTCGCTCTTATGTTGTAGGGGGGGGGGGGGGGGGG
>CAXUFU010000450.1:0-2803 GCA_964250275.1 uncultured Chthoniobacterales bacterium
GGGTGTTAATATCGCTGTATTCGAAGAACCGGTACCGTAGATAATGCTCCCTGTCGCGGTGTACGAAGTGATTGGAAGTACGACCGAAACCGCGCCGCCAGAGTTGACGTCACCAAGATTGAGCTCCAAATCGGAGATGGTTGTTCCATCGATCGTGGTGTCAGTCAGGAAGTTCGTGGGCGTGCTGATAGTGAAAGTATCCGTGGTCGTTGTTCCATTGATCGTCTCGCCTGAGGTCACGCTGATATCTTGACCATCGGGTCCAGCGCCCGTGAAGGTCGTGGGAACACCGAAAGTAACGGTGTTATTGGCCGTCAGGAAGTAACCGGTCGTTTGACTGTAGTTGAAACCGGCCAGGTCGAAGTTGAAGGTGCTCAGCGGAGTCACCGCTGCATTGCCTGCAGGCGACCCGGCGAGCAGCGCGGCGGCGGCAACGATGCTGGTGGAGATAAACGAAAGCTTTTTCATGTGTGGGGGGACGAAGGTTTTCTGATGAGATCCGCAACGAGTTTGACCGTCAAAGCCGCTCCAAACAAGCTATCCGGGGTGCTGCTTCGCAACTCTCGCCTGACTTTTTAGTCGGTTGGACGATCCAGGTCAAGACTCAATTCTAAGAATGCATTGACGATTCCGGCACAGGAGAAAGACTTTTTCGCGTGACGCAACCGCTCAAGGAGCAGGGCGCACGGGTTCAGATCCACGCCTGGCCCCTTCGCTCTTTGCGATAACTGGTAAGCATTGCAGTTTGGCGGGCCACTTGCTCGAGGAGCAAGCACTTAGTTTAGAACAAAGCAGCTTCCCCGCGGTCCGCCTGGATATATTTCCGCAGGCTTTCCCAAGCCGCCGGCCAGTCCGAGTGTTGGGTCGCAAGCGCGGCTTTGAGACGCCAAACTTCCGGGGGCACCGGCCGGGTTTGGTTCGCGGCGGCATCCGCGATCACCCGGTCGGCAGCCACGGTATTTCCGGCTAACCAATAAACGTTGAAGGCCGCTACCGGATCAGCGGGTTCTTGGACAGGAGCGCTCCTCTCATTTTCCGTCGAGCGGGAGGCGGGAAGCATAAGTGAGATTTTGAAGTGGCTGGCTGCCTCATGCACCGCGCGTTCAAACTGCCTCGCTTCTACCCATTGTCGTAAGCGGAAAGGCCAGGAAGATTCTTGCCAGCTCGGCTGCTCGTCGACGAACTTGGCGATTGCGGTGCGATCTCCGTCCGTATACCAGACAGCCAGAAACCGCCGTTGTTGCCCGGCGTTCAACCGCTGCAGAAAGGCGGGATCTTGCGAAAACCGCGCCAGCTCCGCCCGGGCTAGTTCCGGACTGGCGGCCTCCAACCAGCCGAGGGCGTACTCAGGACCGGCCGTGGTCTCAGCTAGCAGACCTTCCTGGACGTCCGGCCAGTTCTTTGCCCGCTCCATGAGAGCCTGGTATAAATTGAGACGCAATGGCGATCCTCGGATGGACAGAGTGTCCAGGCGTTCCTGCCGTGAGAGTGCATCGCGCCAAAGAGCCACGGTCCTGGTGTTGTCGAAGCGCAGCCAGGCCTCTCCTTGCCGGAGCGGGACGATCGGCGCGCCCGGATTGAGCCAGCGCTCGGCCGCGAAGGCGGCATCCACTTCTGCATCGCTCCCGGCGAAGGGCAGCTCGAGCGCACCCCACTCGTAGTACAAGGTCTCCGCTAACGGTGAGACGAAGATCGCCTGACGAGCGAGGCGACTTGCTCTCTCGAAGTCATGGTGCGCGTAAGCCTGCGCGATCTCCGCCTGCGCACGCGCAGTCGCAAAAGGCGGCAGCGGCGCTCCACCGAACCACTCGGCGCGGACCAACGCTCCGCCGAGAGTCAGCATCGCCACGCCACCCAAAACGAACACTGCGTGCTGCACGCGAGAGCGGGGGAGGGGCCTCGACCGGCCAGCTTGCAAGCCCAACCCTGCGAGCGCCAGGATCCAACATCCGAGTGACACATGGTGCACGGGTACGTCGACCAGCCCGTGCAGCACCGCCGCTCCCGCCGCCGCCACGCATCCCCAGCGCAACGGCCAACTAGGAGAGCTCGCCAGCGGATGCAACCGGCGGCCGAGCAACCAGATCAACCCCAGGAGACAGGCCAGCGCGGGAATACCAGCCTCGGCCACGAGCATCAGCCAATCGCTCTCCGGGTGCAGCGCCGGCGCTTCCGAGAGCGACGCGTGCCGGTACTGCGGAAAAACCAGCGGGAAAGCGCCCAGCCCGACGCCGGTCACGCGGAAGTCGCGAATCAGCCCAAGCGTGTCCCGGTAGATCAGAACGCGGAAGTCGAACGGGATATCTTCACGCGCGCTTGGCGCCCGCTGGAGCGCGGGGTGCTCCAAGGGGGTCGAACCGGCAGGCGGAGGCGCCGCGGGAGATTCCTGCAGAAAGGATGAAAGCATTCGATTGCGCACCTCGCTGCCGGAAACGGCGAATAGTAGGCCTGCGGCGATCGCCAGCGCGCCGACCGACACCAACAGCGGGGTGTTCCGGTGACTGCGGCCCAGGCCGATCAGCCAGAGTAGTGTGCCGAGCAGCAGAAAAATGACGCCGCCGCGCGAACCCGAATAAAAAAACAGACCCGAGACACACACGGTCAAACAGCTTGCCGCCAGGCCGCCAGACACGTACCGGCCGTCGCGCAAGGTTACCCTAAGCAGGCCCAGGCTCAGGATGCTGCCCGTGACCAGGAAAGTAGCGGTGTGATTGCGGTTGGGGAAGAATCCAAAGCTGGCCCTGCTATCGAAAGGGTAGTGCCAGCCCGTCGTTTTGGCGTAGATAGCGATTGCGGCGTACGC
>CAXUFU010000451.1:0-2798 GCA_964250275.1 uncultured Chthoniobacterales bacterium
ACGTTGCGGCAGGCGCGATACGCGCGCACATGCCCGCCGCGGCGACCAGATCCGGCGCGACGTTGGCCGCGTCGGGCATGTGCGAGCGGGCGGGCGCGCAATCGATCACCGTGCATTTGCGCGAGGATCGCAGGCACCTGCAGGATCGCGACCTGGCCCGTTTGCGGGCGAGCGTCCAGACCAAGCTGAACCTCGAGATGGGCAATTCGGCCGAAATTCTGGCTATCGCCCTGGCCACCGCGCCGGCCGACGTTTGCCTGGTGCCTGAAAATCGCCAGGAAGTGACCACCGAAGGCGGCCTGGACGTGGCCGTTGCGCGCGCCGCGCTGGCGGAGACCGTGGCGCAACTGCACGCGGCGAAGATTCGCGTCAGCATGTTCATCGATCCGCTCGAGGCGCAAATCCGGGCCTCGGCGGAGATCGGCGCGCCGGTGGTGGAATTGCACACAGGCGCGTTCGCCAACGCGCTCGACAGTACCCGCGCCGCGGAACTGACCCGGCTGACGCAAGCCGCGCGGCTGGCGCACGAGCTCGGGTTGCAAGTCAACGCGGGCCACGGTTTGAGCTACCAAAATCTGCCGCTCCTGCTGGAAGCCGTGCCGCATTTGCGGGAGTTGAATATCGGGCATTCGATCATCAGCCGCAGCTTATTCGTTGGGTTGGACCGGGCCATCGGCGAGATGCTGGCCTTGATGGCCCCGTACACCGGCTGACGCTACGCTTCCGCCGCGAAGCGGCTCCAAAAACGGGTAGGGATGGGTCTCCGACCCGGTCCCTTGCTGTCCGGGAGGCGTGCGGACAATCGGGTCACGCCATGCACGGGCACGCCTGCCAGAAAGCCCGTGATAAGTTGCTGGCGGCGATCGTGCCGACCTTGCCCATGCACCACTCCATCAACCGGGGTGCAAAGATCGCTCGCTAACTCAAAGCCGATCGAGCCAGCAGACGATCTCAGCTTGCCCGTACAGGCGAAATCCTGCGTCGCTGCTTAAGTTAACGTTTATGACGAGACTCATCCCTACCTTTTTTTAAACCGCTTCGCGGTGACCGTCGCGCAGCGACTCCAAAAACCCAGGGGTAGGGATGGCTCTCCTGAGCCGGTCCCTTGCTGTCTGGCACGCGTACCTGGACACGGGTCGTGCTATGCACAGGAACACTTCCCCGGACAGTCAGGGACCGGGTCGGAGACCCATCCCTACCTTTTTTTGGAACCGCTTCGCGGTGAGCGTCGCGCAGCGACTCCAAATCCCGGGGTAGGGATGGCTCTCCTGAGCCGGTCCCTTGCTGTCTGGCACGCGTACCTGGACACGGGTCGTGCTATGCACAGGAACACTTCCCCGGACAGTCAGGGACCGGGTCGGAGACCCATCCCTACCTTTTTTTGTATCCAGAGCCGACCTTCTCCAAGGTCAGGCTGTAGTCGGTTCTAGGCAAGTTCCGTCTTGGCCATAAACCGCCGGGCGCCCTCGGCCGCCCGCGTGCCGGTCGCGAAGCAACCCTGGAGCAAATAACCGCCGGTCGGAGCTTCCCAATCGATCATTTCGCCGGCGACGAATAGCCCGGGGTGCGCGGCAACCATCAAATCTGCCGTCAGCTCGCGCCACTCGACGCCGCCGGCGGAGGAAATCGCTTCGGCGATGGGACGAGGCGCGCCAAGCGGGAGATGCACGCTTTTGGCCAGCTTGGCCAGGCCTGGCAGGTCGGCGAGGCTGGCGGCGGTCTGCCATTCCAGAAGCGCGCGGGCCGCGGGATTGAGCTTCCAGACGCGGCCAAGTCCGGGCCAATCGGCCAAGCCGCGGGGACACCGCGCGAGCAACTGCTCCGGCCCCAAACCCGGTTTGAGATCGATCTCGATCCACGGGGCAGGCATGGCCCGGATCGTGCGCGCCAGTTGGTAGAGCGCGCCGCCTTCCAACCCGTAGCGCGTGATCAACGCCTCGCCCGCGACCACGCGGTCCGCGGCGCGTAAGGTGATGTTCTTGAGCGGCAAGCCTTCCGCCGCCGCCAGCATTTCCGGGCGCCAGTCGACCTCGAAACCGCAGTTTGCCGGCTGCCAACCCGCCACCGCCACGCCCAGCGTCCGCAGCATCGCCGGCCACGTGCCATCCGAACCCGTCTCCGGCCACGACGCGCCGCCCAAGGCGAGGATGACCGCGCGGGCGGGGATTTCGCCCGCGTCGCCGCTCCGCGAATCGCGCAGCCGCAGGTGCCAGCCGGCCGAGCCGGGCAGCGCCGCGAGAGACTCCAGGCGATGGTTGACGTGGAAGGCCACGCCCAGGCCGCGCAGGCGTTCCACCCAGCGGCGCAACAGGGCAGCGCCTTGCTGGCCCTGGGGGAAAACCCGCCGGCTCGTCCCGATGTACGTCTCGATCCCGAGGCTTTCCGCCCAGGCCCGCAGCTCCGCGGGGCCAAACGACGCCAACAATTCGCGCCAGCGCGGCAGTTCCGTCTCGTAGCGTTGGACGAACGCCTCGGCCGGTTCCGAGTGGGTCAGGTTCAGGCCGCCACGTCCCGCGACCAGGAACTTGCGCCCGACCGACGCCTTGTGCTCGTACAGCCGCACGGCGCAGTCGGCGGCCGCCAGGACCTCCGCCGCGCGCAATCCCGCCGGGCCGCCGCCGACGACTGCGACATTGTTTTCTGGTGGGTGAGGCATGGGCGATCCAAGGAATGTCGTAACCGGTAAACTGCCACAGCGCCAGTGGTCGATGTGACCATGGCGCTCGGTGGCCGTGTTTGCGGCTCGGCATCCAGACGCCTCTACAGTGCGCGGCGGCTACATCGGTTCCGCTGTAGGG
>CAXUFU010000452.1:0-2794 GCA_964250275.1 uncultured Chthoniobacterales bacterium
GTCCCTTGCTGTCTGTCCGGCCGACAGGCCCAGCAAACGGGTCGTGCCCTATTCTGGCCAACGGGGCTCAGGGAGGATGGGGCGCGCCACGCAAGTTCCACGTTCCCGGACAGCAAGGGACCGGGTCGGAGACCCATCCCTACCTTTTTTCGCAACTAACTCTCCAGATCAAAGCCGCCCTCTTCCATCTTCTTGAGCACCTCGCTCATATCGTCGACTTCATCCCAGACCTCGCGGCTGATGTAAATGGACGCTTTCTGCTGCGTCGCCATCGCGATGCAATCGCTCGGGCGGGCGTCGATCTCGATGATCTTGCGCTGCTGCAACTCGTTCTCCGCACTCATGATCAGCCGCGCAAAATACGTGGCGTTCTTGAGCTCGTTGATGATCACCCGCTCCACCTTCGCACCGAGCGCCATCATGATGTTCGCCAGCAAATCGTGCGTCAGCGGACGCTCCTTGGGCGTCTCCCGCATGAACATCGTGATCGCCGCTCCCACCGTCTGGTCGACGTAGATGACGAATACTTTCTCCGCATTGCCCAAAAAGACGGCGCAACCTTCCTTCGTCGGCAGCACCGCGCGCACCTGCACTTGCACGACGGTCTTGCTCATCAAAGGCGATCCTACCGGGCTGCCGGGGGAAAAACAAGCTTCGGCCCGCGCCCGGCGTTTATTGGTCTCCCGCCGCGGATTTCGTCTCCTGGATATACCGCGCCACGGCCTCCCGAATCGTCCCGGCCAGTTGCGCCTGGGGATGCACGAACTTCGGCGCAAACCACGGAAAAAGTCCGAGCAAATCGTGCGTGACGAGGATCTGCCCGTCGCAACCGTCCCCAGAGCCGATGCCAATCGTCGGGATCTCCAAAGCCTCGGTGATCCGCCGGGCCGCCGCCGGCGCCACGATCTCCAGCACCACGGCAAAAGCGCCGGCCTCCGCCACGCAACGGCCGTCTTCGAGCAAGGCGTCGCTCTCGGCCGCGGAACGCCCCTTGACCTTGTAGCCGCCCTCCAGGTGCACGGACTGCGGCAGCATGCCGATATGGCCCATCACGGGAATGTCTGCCTCCGTCAATGCCGCGATCTGCGCGCGCTGGGTCACGCCGCCTTCCAGCTTGACCGCCTGCGCGCCGGCCTCGATGAGCCGCCGTCCGTTTTCCACCGCTGCCGCGGGAGTGTCGTAGCTCTGGGCGGGCAAGTCCGCCACGAGCAACGCACGCTGCACCCCACGCGCCACGGCCCGTGTGTGATGCACGATATCGTCCACGGTCACGGACGTCGTGTCCGGATACCCGAGCACCACCATGCCGAGCGAATCGCCCACCAGGACGATGTCCAGGCCGGACTCATCCAGCAGGCGGGCCGTGGGGTAGTCGTAGGCGGTCAGCGCGGCGAGTTTTTCGCCGTCGCGCTTGGCTTCGCGGATGCTGGCGGGAGATCGTTTCATGGTGCTCTCTCTGTTCATTACCAAATCGTCCGCAGGCGCGCAACGCGGCTGCTATCGGGCGAGTCTCGCCAGAGCCTCTCGACGGAGCGGCTGTCGCCCGGCAGAACCAGGTCCGGCCGGATTTCCGCGAGCGGCGCCAGCACGAACCGGCGCTCGCGCAGCCGCGGGTGCGGCACAATGAGATCCTCCCCTTTCAGTTCCAGGCTGCCGAGGTAAAGCAGATCGAGGTCGATGGTCCGCGGCGCATTGCGCCGATGGCGGGAGGGCCGGCCCAGCGCCACCTCGATGGCTTGCAGCCGGTGCAAGATGAGCGCGGGCGTGGCGGCTGGCGCCGAGCTCAATTCGAGGACCGTGTTCAAGAAGGCCGCGCTGCCCGGCGGACACCCGATAGGGTCCGTCTCGTAAACCGACGCGCACAAGACGTCTGCCGGCGGTTGCCCGAGCCACTCGGGAGCCGCCAGGATCAGGCCTCGCGCTGCCCGCAAGTTTTCCAGCCGATCGCCGGCATTGGAGCCCAAGCCGATGCCGCACCGCGTGTGGTTTGCGTCCAAAATCAAGGCTGGCGAATGGGTCGTCCCGGGCGGCTCGGTCGATCCATTTGCACGCACTGTTTGTCAGACAGTACGGGACCGGCTCGGAGAGCCATCCCTACCGTTTTGTACGAACGCGCTCTACTTAATATAGTAGCCGGCCACCTTCCAGCTTCCGGTCGGATCGAGCGCCAGGGTGATCGTTTCGGCCAGTCCCTTCGAGTTGGTGAAATCGCTCTGGTACTGCAAGGCGACGTACTGTCCGTCCGGGGCGCCGGGCAGAATGCGCGTATACGCGACCTGCTTCAGATTGCGGGAAACCAGCTTGCCGAACACCGGGAACCCGCCTTTGAGCAAAGTGACCCAGCCGTCCTGGGTGATCGCCGTGTGGAAATACGGAGAGCCGGCTTGCCAGCTCTCCGCGTACTGGCCGTTATCGATCAAGACCAGCCAAGCCGCCGCCGCGGCTTGAGCGTTCGCCTTGGCTTGCATCTCCTGCACGGAGTTGTCCCTGGGGATGCCGGGTTGAAGCTGGGCTTGGACGTTCCCGGGGGTGCCGCCGAGGCACCCGGCCAGGGCGAGGAAACAGACGAAAAGTTTGAGCACGCGGGTCATGTAAATCGAAATAGGGCAGCAAACGCCCCCGGCCGCAACTTACACCGCCAGCGCCTTAGATCAGGCCCACGCTCTGGAAGGAATGCGAAGGCAGAATCGTTTGGATATTCGGGTTACCCAGGTGCGACCGCACGATCTCCCCCAAAACATCGCGGAAATCCGTCGTGTGCAGCAGGTCGCGCTTGTCGTGCAGTTGCTCGGGC
>CAXUFU010000453.1:0-2786 GCA_964250275.1 uncultured Chthoniobacterales bacterium
CTTCGGCGGGAGTCGCGTCCGCCGGGCGCTTCAACGCCGCGTCGCGAATGGGTAGCAATTGCTTCTCGGCCCCGGGCAAATTGTTTTGCGCGAAAGCGATGCGCGCCTGGGCCAAAATCATCCGTGGTGAATTGGCGGCGCCGGGATAGAGCGTCCGGTAATCATTGTACGCCGCGACCGCCTGGGGCAGCTCGTCCTTCTCGATGTAAATATCGCCTAAGGCAGCGGTTGCCTCGCTCGCCCACGCCGTCGGCAAGCCCTTGAACTGGTCGACGATGGGTTTGAGCGCGGCCAGAGCCTTATCCCACTCGCCCGCCTGAAACGCGGCGTACCCGGCCGCAAAAGCGGGCGGCGGCGCGACTTCGACGCGCGCCAGCAGGCCCAGGGTGTAGCTGAGCTGGCCGGCAGCCACTTTGATGACCACCGAGCCATTGGTCATGCCGACGACTTTGCCTTCTTCGACGTGATTATCCTTAAAGACGAGCCGGTCTTGGGCGTGCATGACGCCGGCGGCGGCAAAGCAGGATAGGCAAAGCGCGAGGGCTAAGACCGGCCACGAGGAGAAAGAGGCGGGCCGGAGAGAGATCATAGAGGGAAGGGCATTCTATGAACGTCCATCGCAAAATCAACTGCGGAACGAGCGGCCGCTGTGCTAGAATGCGCCCATGCTCAATGAGATTATGCGTTCCAATCAGCGCTGGCTGATGATCGTCATCTGTATCGTCATGTCCTTGTCCCTGGTCTGGTTCTTCAGCAACCGCACCCAGGTCGACCGCATGGTGAGCGACCGGGTGGGCTCGATTTACGGACGCAGCCTCACGACCACCGAAGTCGAGCGCATCCGGCGGGAAATCCAGACCGCCAGCGATCTGGGGCTCACTAACCTCACCGACCGGGAAATTATCTCCGGGGGCGATATTACCGCCGTCGCCATCACCCACATCGTCCTGCTGCATCAGGCGGAGGCGATGGGCATTGTGCCCGGGGACGATGAGGTGCTCGAGGTGGAGAAACAGTTGCCCGTCTTCCAAGGGCCGGGCGGGTTCGACTCCGGCAAATACGCGGAGTTCGTCACCGACAAGCTGGGTCCGCGCGGGTTTACCGAGACGCAGCTCGACGATCTGGTGCGCGAGGATCTGCAATTCGGCAAGCTCCGCCAGATTGTCGGCGCGCCCGTTTGCCTGAGCCCGATCGAGGTGCGCACCGCCTTCGAGCAATCGACGACGAAGACCGTGGTCAGCATCGTCCCTTTTCATCTGTCTGATCTAGCGGCCGGCATCACGATCAGCGAGGCGGACATCAAGAAGTATTTCGCCGACCAGAGCGCGCAGCAAAACCTGCAGCAGCCGGAAAAAAGACAGGTCGAATACGTGCGCTTTGTCCTGGACGATGCGCAGAAGAAGCTGACCGACCTTAAGGCGCGCCGGGACGCACTCCAGCCGCAAGCAGACGCGGCCGCACAATTTCTGGAAAAGCTGCTCGATGCCAAGGGCAAGGACGCTTTTGCCGATCTGGCCAAGCGAGAGAATCTGCCCATTGCGACAACGGCGGATTTCGAGCAGAACGCGACGGCCGGGCTGCCGGAGGCGGCTATCCCGGGGTTTGTGGCGGCGGCGTTCCGCTTGACTGAGCACGATCCGGATAGCGACGTGCCGCTGGAGACGCGGGACGGCTTTTATGTGCTGCACCTGGCCCGGCTGCAACCGGAGCGGCCGCTCACGCTCGACGAGGCGCGGCCGCGGGTCATCAAGGCGTTGCAAGATGAGCGCGCCCGCACGGCACTCTCGGCCAAGGCCGAGGAAGTGCGCACCAAGTTGGTCGACGCGCTGAAGGCCGGCACGACGTTTGGCGCCGCCGTGGCCGCCACGGGCCAGACCGCGCAAGACGTGCCGGCGTTTTCTCCTGATCAACCGCCTAACGTGCCGGACGGCAGGGATATCGTCGGCGCGAGCCTGGAGCTTGGCCGCGGGGAGTTGAGCGCGTTTGTTCCGACTTCCGATGGGGGGCTGCTCGTGTTTCTGCGCGGGCGCGAACCCATCGATGAGTCGCTCTTTGCCGGGCGCCAGGAACGGTTGAACGCCCGACTCACCGAGCAGAAGCAGCGCTTCTATTTTTACGAGTGGCTCAAGCAAAGCAAAGAGGCTGCCAAGCTGCAGCTCGCGCCCGGCCAGCAACTGAGTGACGAAGGTTGAGGTGGCTCGGCGGCGCCGTCTGCGCGCACGCGCCCTCTAGATCTTCTGCCGCATGCAAAACCTGGACGATCTTTTTGACGAGGGCCATGGGCACCTGGCCCTCGGCGAGCTCGAGGAAGCGGTCGTGGCTTACCGCGCCTGCGTGGAGCAAGACGCGGCGTTTTTCGACGGCTGGCACGCGCTGGGCATGGCGCTGATGAAAGTGGGCCGCTACGGGGAAGCCATCGAGGCGGGCCGCCGGGCGGTGGAGTTGCGGCCGAACGACCAGTTGGCGTGGTCGAGTTTGTCGCTTTTCTACGTCAGGGACGGGCAGATCAAACAGGCGGAAGACGCGGGCGCCAAGGCGCGGATACTATCGTGGGGTGGCAGAGTTCTGAAAGAGGACGGCTCGCGGCCGCTGGATCATCTGACGCCGTCCTGACCGGGAATTGGGAGCGTGCGACTCTAAAATCCAGGGTAGGGATGGCTCTCCTGAGCCGGTCCCTAACTGTCTGGGAAACGTACCTGGAAGGGGGCGCGCCATGCACAGGAACACTTTCCCGGACAGTCAGGGACCGGGTCGGAGACCCATCCCTACCTTTTTTTGGAAGCGCT
>CAXUFU010000454.1:0-2541 GCA_964250275.1 uncultured Chthoniobacterales bacterium
GTACATACCCATGGAAATCATCCGCGACCACCTCCACGCCTGGGACGTCTCGCTCCCGTCCGTGCCGCTGCCGGTGGATCGCCTCACCCTGGCCAAGCGGCGCTGGCGGCAAACGGCAGCCGACGGCCAGGAGTTCGGCTTCGACCTCGAGCATCCCCTGGCCGATGGCGACGTCTTCTTTCAAACCGCGCACGCCCGTTACCAGATCGAGCAACAACCCGAGTCGGTGCTCGAGGTGCCACTGGAGTCCGCCGCGCACGCGGCGCAACTCGGCTGGAAAATCGGCAACCTCCACTTCCAAATCGCCGTCTCCGCTGGCGTGATCCACGCGCCCGATGATCTTGCCATCCGCCAGTTGCTCGAGCGCGAAGGCGTCACGCACCGGCAAACGCAGGCGGTGTTCCGTCCTTTGACGGGCAATCACTCGCATGGACACCACTGCCACTGAGTCCATCCCGGCTTGGTTGCCGCTCCTGCTGCAAACCGCCGATGCTCTCTTTCCAACGGGCAGTTATGCGCATTCCTTCGGCTTTGAGGAATGCGTCGGGCTTAAACTGGTGCACGATGAGCTGACGCTGCGCACCTTCCTGCACGAGCAAATCATTCCCGCGCTGGAGCACCTGGAGCTCCCGTACTTGCGCTTCGCTTACGAGGCCGTGCTCGCCCACGATTTCGTCACGCTCTCGGCGCTCGATCAGGAAATCGGCGCGGCGAAGCTCGCCCGGGAAACACGCGAAGCCAGCGTCCGGCTCGGCCGGCGGCGTTTGCAGGCTTTGCTGAGCATCCTGCCGGATGAACCCCGCCTTGCTGCTTGTGGACGCGCGGTTGCGCTCGAGCGTTTGGCCGGGCATCACGTCATCATCTGCGCCTTCCAGGGGGTGGTTGCCGGCGTCCCGCTGCGGGCCACGCTGACCGCGTATTTCTATCAAAGCATCGCCGCAGTCGCCGGGGCGTCCTTGAAACTCATCCGCATCGGCCAGGACGGCATGCAACGCGCCTTGCATGCCGCCGTGGCGGAGGCGACGGAAGCCGTCGCCCGGTCGTTGCTCGTGGCGCGCGAAGATGCGGGCTGCTTCAATCCTCTGCTGGAAATTGCCGGCATGCGGCACGAGCGTGCGCCGGAGCGTCTCTTCATCTCCTGAAAACCCATGACCACCATCACCGCCAGCCCCAAGCCAGCGCCCGCAGGCGTCATCACCGCCATCCTGGGCGTCAGCGCCCTGGCCAGCCTCTTCCTTTTTTGGCTCGTCTATTTTCATCCGCCCACGGACGCGGCGGGCACCCACCTGGCCTTCCTGCCCGCGCTTAACGCCCTGCTCAATGGGCTGGCCGCGGTGGCCCTGGTCATCGGGTTTGTGCACATCCGCGCCGGGCGAGTGCGGGCGCATCTTTTGTCCATGTCGACGGCCTTCCTCTTTTCCGCTGTCTTCCTCGTCACTTACATCACCAACCACGCCTTGCATGGCGACATGCGGTTCCATGGCCAGGGTCTCTGGCGTGCCTTCTATTTCCCGCTGCTGATCTCGCACGTCAGCCTCTCGGTCATCGCGCTGCCGCTGATCCTGATCACGTTTTTTCTGTCTTTGAGCGGCCGGTTCCCGGCTCACCGGCGGTTCGCGCGTTATACGTTTCCCATCTGGCTCTACGTCTCGGTTACCGGCGTCATCGTCTACGCGATGCTCGCGGCTTTCGCGTAGCCGCCCCGACCTGCCCCCATGAAACGCGCGCTTCGCATCGGCATCGGCGGCCCGGTGGGCTCGGGCAAGACCATGCTGGCGCTCCGGCTCTGCCAGTGGCTGCGCGAGGAGCTCTCGCTGGCCATTGTAACCAACGACATCTACACCCGAGAAGACGCCGAGTTTCTGGTGCGCGCGGACGCCCTGCCCCCGGAGCGCGTGCTCGGTGTTGAGACCGGCGGCTGCCCGCATACCGCCATTCGCGACGATACCAGCATGAACCTGGCGGCCATCGGCGAGCTGGAGGCGCGTCATCCCGATCTGCAACTGATCCTGGTCGAAAGCGGCGGGGACAACCTTTCCGCGACGTTCTCGCCGGAACTGGTGGATGCGTTCATCTACGTCATCGATGTCGCGCAGGGCGATAAAATCCCGCGCAAGGGTGGGCCGGCCATTCGCCACAGCGACTTGCTTTTGATCAACAAAATCGAGCTCGCGCCGTACGTCGGCGCGGATCTCGGGGTCATGGACCGCGACGCCCGCCTGATGCGCGGCGAGCGGCCGTTCTTGTTTGCGGACCTGCGCTCGGAACAAGGCAAGGACGCGGTGCTCGGCTGGCTGCGGCAAACGCTGCTTTTTATCTGATGCCGTGCTGGAACCCGCCTTGGCAGCTGGATCAGGCCGTCGGCTCGATGGCCATTTGCATCTGATCTGCGACACCAGTGAACACGGACAATCGCGTCTGCGTGAGCAATCCTTTTGCGCTCCCATCCACCTCAGCAAACCGCACTACGACGGCCAAACACTTGTCCTTAATGTCGCCAACCCGACCGCGGGCTTTTTCGCGGGCGACCGGGTTGACGGT
>CAXUFU010000454.1:2566-2784 GCA_964250275.1 uncultured Chthoniobacterales bacterium
CCCGTTTGCTCCTGACCACCCCGAGCGCCAATCGCGTTCATGCCATGGACTGCGGTTGCGCCATGGTGCAACAGCGTTTCCGGGTCGCGGCCGGCGGCAGCCTGGAGACCTGGCCGGAGTTGCTCATCCCGCAACGCGGCTCGCGTTATCGGCAACAGACTGCCATCGAGCTCGAGCCGGGCGCGGAGTTATTGTTCTTTGAGCGGCTCGCTCCCGGT
>CAXUFU010000455.1:0-2778 GCA_964250275.1 uncultured Chthoniobacterales bacterium
TCCCCGGCATGGGCTCGCCCCAATTGGTCAGCACGCTTCTCAAACAATCAGGGACGGCTCGGAGAGCCCGCCCCTACCTTGGTTTGGATGCGTTGCGCTTGACCGTTGGACACTGAATCCACGCGTCACGCGACCGGCCCAACAGTTACCTGCTGGCGACGCTGGTTAGCGCCGGCCGCTGAAAGTGCGGGACGATCTCCGCGATGAAATCCTGCACCATCTTCGACGTCTCTGCTTCGTTCTTGCCGAATTTTTCCAGATTATCGGTCACGTTGCTGCACACCGTGACATACGCCCAACGCTGGTTTTCGCCGTGCACCATCCGGTCTTTGACATCGATGTACGTGCGCTCCCAGGTAGACGGCGTCACGTCGCGCGAACCGATGAACCAGTAATAATCCAACTGGCGGACCGTGATCGGCGTCGGATCATTTTTGAGCCGCGCTTCCCGGACGTTGGAAAGCTTGGTCACGGCCAGCGGCGCGCCAAGCATGGGAATCTGCACGACGCTCGAATGCTCGACCGTCCAGCCTTGGGCGGGTAAACACCGTTCCGGGCGATGGATGCTATTGGCCATGTCCGTACCGCTCAAAACGATGCTGACGAAGATCTGGTCGCCGAACGGATCCGTGTACAGCCGGCGCGCGAAACCCGTGTCCGGTGCCAAGCCTTGCAGCTCCACCGCCGAAACGACAGCGTCCGATCCTGTCCACATGCCGATGTCCGTCGGCAGCGATAGGGCAATGCCCGCCGGCCCAATCCCCGCCTTTTTCGGCAAGAGAAAGACGCTGCTCAAGCCGAGGGCGAGCACCACTTGCAGGATGAGCAGCCGATTAATAATCATAAGGCACGGCCTTGGCCGAAAGAGGGTAAGCGCCGCTCGCCTGAGTGGGTGCGGAGCCGCCACGGTGGCCTTGCCCGCTTTCTGGGCCAAAACCGCCCGGCGCGTGTTTCGACGGCGTCCAGTTCAGCGCTTTCTGCACCAGGCAGAGCGCGCCGAAGGCAAACGGGAACGAAACCACGTAAGCGGAGATATCGTGGAACCAGCCGCCCGCAATCGTCTGGCCGAAACACTTCGCGACGACCATGATCGAAACCAGCCGGGCGATATTGCCGATGATTGCCACCGGCACCGAAGCCGCGAACAGCACGATTTGCTTCCACAAACGGCTCTCCGTGAGGTGGGCAAAAACCGCGGTCATCAACGTGATGGCCATGAGCGAATTAATGCCGCTGCAGCCGCCGGCGATCTCAAAATTAAAACTTTGGTCGACCGCACGCAGCGTTGTTCCAACCGCCATCAGGTGGATGCCGATGACGTTGCAAATGAGGTTCGCCGCCTGGGTCACCAGCAATTGCAAGCGCACGGTGGCCTGGTCCACACCCGGCAGCGGGATGAGGAAGAACAGGCAGCAGACGGGAAAAAGCAGCACACGCGCGTAACGCCTGCCCGCGGCAAAAAGAATGATCCCGAGCAAGAGGAACGGCAAGGCGCCCAAGGCGAGGCGAGCTTGCAGCGAACGGGCGGAGGTCACAAACAGACAGACGCCGAAAAGCAGGGGCAACAATCCCAGGTTGCTCGGAATCGGCCGGACGTTTCGCAGCTTGGGCAAAGCGTTCCAGACCAAAAAGAGGGCGATAAGCGGCACGAGCGGTCCGTGCTCATAGTGAGTCTCCGGGTTCCAGGCGCGCATGACCCAGCCCAGCGCCGTCAGCCGGGTCGTGGACGACACGGCTGGGAAGATCGGCACCGCGGCATAAAAAATGGCCAGGGTCGCCAGCAAGGCCAGGACCAACGCCGCCGAAAAGGGGTCCGCCCGCATCCAGGCGAGCGCCAACGTGTGGCCGGCGGGAGCTGTGCTGATCTTCGGCGAGGGGGAAAGGGTCTCAGCCATGTTGCAAGGGGGTAGTAGCGCCCGTGATTTTACCCACCTCGCACCCATGCGCCAGCGAAATTTGGCCCTGAGGAGACGTGCCGCAGAGCAGGGTCGGCCGGGGCGGTTGCGGCCGGGGTGCGCCAAGAATTGAATTGCCTGCCGGCCGGACCGATGCATCGTCACAGCGATGATCCGCTTCCGGCTGTTTGGGGTTCCGTTCCAGGTCGGACTGTATTTTTGGATCTTGAGCGCCTGCCTGGGACCGACCTCCGGCTTCGCCCAAGGCAACAACGGGCTGATCCTGCTGGCGATCTGGATGGCGTGCGTGTTCGTCTCCATCGTGGCCCACGAGTTGGGGCATGCCTTGATGGCCCGGCGCTTCGGCATGACTCCGTACGTCACGCTCCAGGGCTTGGGCGGCGTCACGTATTACACCCCCGGAGGCACTCTGACCCGGCCGCAAAGCATACTGATCACCCTGGCTGGCCCGGCCGCGGGGCTGGCGCTGTGGTTCATCACCCGGTACGTGATCGTCGGCCTGCTCAGCCGCTCCGGGCCGGTCAACTACGCCACTTTTTACGCGGTGGAGTACCTGCTTTTCATCAACCTTTACTGGACGCTCTTTAATCTCCTGCCCATCCTGCCGCTCGACGGTGGGCAGTTCGTGCGCAACCTCGTCGGCCCACGCCACGCGTTTTTTGCCCGCATGCTGGGCGGCACCGTCGCGGTCATTGCCTGCGTTCTGTGCCTGGTCTACCGGCAGGTTTTTGCGGCCTTGTTCTTGGGGATGCTGGCTTTGACGAACTTCCGCAACCCGGCCCAGGCAAGTCCAGTCGGCTAGTCTCGGGGCAAGTTAGAAAATGTCGTAGCCGGTAAGTTCCGGTTGTAGGGGGGGGGGGGG
>CAXUFU010000456.1:0-2775 GCA_964250275.1 uncultured Chthoniobacterales bacterium
CAGCACACGCTGCCCGAACCGGGCCTGGGTGACCAGAAATTCAACATACAAGGGGGGGCGAGGGCGACAAAGCCGACCCCTACCTTGTTACGAATGGCAGCTTCGCTGCCTGTCTGGAAGGGCTTTCCGCCGACCGCACCGATGTGCCGGGCGGGGACACCCGCCCTACTTGGAATCCACGACGCCGCCGCTAAAGCCAGCAAAGTCGGAGCCTCTACTTCAGCAACGCCAGCATGGCCTTGAAGGTTTCACCCTCGGCGCGCTCCAACAACTCCCAGGCGACGGTTTCCACTGTGGTCACGCGCGCGCCGGCATCCTCCCGCATCTCGTGCAGCGCGAGCTGGTGATCCAGGTGGGCGCGCGCCGACACGGCGTCGGCGAGCACCCGGACATCGTGTCCGCGCGCGCGCAGATCGAACACCGTCTGGCGCACACAAACGTGCGTCTCGATGCCGACTGCCAAGATCGTAGCCGGCAGTTCTTCCGGGCCGAAACACGGGGCGGCGGAAATGACGGCCTTCGTGCGGGCGACCGGCCCTTCTTCGCCCAGCGCGGCGCGGATCGGGGCGACCGTCGGCCCGAGCTTGGCGGGCACCTGTTCCGTCAGAAAGATGGGCAGCCCAAAAAGCCGGGCAATGGCCACAGCGGACACCACCGCCTTCACCATCCGGGCAGACTCCCAGATGACCGGCGTCAGCCGCTCTTGGACGTCGATAATCAAGAGCCCGGTTTGTTTCGAATCCAATCGCCAGCCCATGGCGTACCACTTTAACGCATCCTCCCCGGGGTAGCCGGCGATCTTTTCGGCCCCGGGCGTTGGCGCCCGCTCGTAACCTGTTCACCGCACGAAACAAGCTTCACCATGAACGATCTCACTCCCGATTCCGAAACTCCGCCCGAACCGTCCAGCCTGACCGGCGAGAAATCGTCGATCAACAAGGCACGAGAAGAGTTCATCGGCGATGAAGCAGTTCCGTCGATGGACAAAAGCGAATGGGAGTCCGGCGAAGGCCAAGCCGACAGCCCGAGCCGAAATAAAAGCATGAGCGACCAAAACCCTGCTGCCGACGATGGTTCCAACACGATCAAAGACCCGAACACCTGGACGACCGGTGGCGAACCGGCGACTGGCGCGCAGATGTCCTATTTGAAGACCCTCGCCAGCGAGACCCATTACGAGTTTGACGACACGCAGGCGATCAGCAAAGCAGACGCCTCCAAGCTGATCGACGAGTTGCGCCAGAAGAGCGAGCGCGTGCAGGAGAGCAAGTAAAGCCCACGCCGTGCCTCTCTGCCCGGCGACCGGCAGCAATATCAGAGCGTGTGGCCCGCCCAGGTGAACCGAACCCTGGAAGCGCTGCGTTGCCACGTAGCTACGAACTCCGTATGCCTTGCCGGTGAACATCTTGATCATTGGCAGCGGCGGACGCGAGCACGCTCTGGCCTGGAAGCTGTCCCAATCTCCCTCGGTGGAGCGCATTTACTGCGCGCCCGGTAACGGCGGCACGGCTGAACTGGGCGAGAAC
This sequence comes from uncultured Chthoniobacterales bacterium, assembly GCA_964250275.1. Classification (GTDB taxonomy): domain Bacteria; phylum Verrucomicrobiota; class Verrucomicrobiia; order Chthoniobacterales; family SZAS-18; genus CAXUFU01. The sequence goes on from CAXUFU010000456.1 coordinate 1,527, forward strand.
GTCCCGTTGGCCGCCACCGAGATCGGCCACCTGCTGGCCTTCGCCCGCACCCACCAGGTGGGCCTCACCGTGGTGGGTCCGGACGACGCCCTGGCCGCCGGCATCGTCGATGCCTTTCAGGCGGCGGGCCTGCGCATCTTCGGCCCAACCCGCGCCGCCGCGCAGATCGAGTGGTCGAAGATCTTTTGCAAAGAGTTCCTCCAGCGCTACGGCATCCCGACCGCCGCCGCGGGCCACTTCGAGCGCAGCGCGGACGCATTGGCCTTCTGCGCCCGCAGCAGTTTTCCCTTGGTCATCAAAGCCGATGGCCTGGCGCTCGGCAAAGGCGTCATCATCGCGGAAGAACTTGCCGCCGCGACCGAGGCGATCCACCAGATCATGGAGAGCGCGCGTTTCGGGGCCGCTGGCCGGCGGGTGCTGATCGAGGAGTTCCTGCGCGGGCCGGAATGCTCTCTGCACGCCTTCCTCGATGGCAAGACCTACCGCCTGTTGCCACTCGCGCAGGATTTCAAGCGCATCGGCGAGGGCGGGCGCGGCGCCAACACCGGCGGCATGGGCGCGCTCAGCCCGCCGGTGATTCCCACGGCCCCTGAGCTGGAACGCCGCATCCACGAAGAAATCATGCGTCCCTTGCTCGCCGGTTTGCAACGCGACGGCATTCATTATCAAGGTCTGCTTTTTCCCGGCCTGCTCCTGACCGAACAGGGGCCAAAGGTGCTCGAATGCAACGCCCGCTTTGGCGACCCGGAAACCCAGGTGCTGCTGCCGCGGCTGAAAACCGATCTGCTGCCCGTGCTGGAAGCGGTCATCGATGGCCGGCTGGCGGAAGTCGACCTTGCCTGGGACGCGCGTCCCGCTGTTTGCGTGATCATGGCTTCGCGCGGGTATCCGGACGCGTACGAAACCGGCTTTCCGATCACCGGTCTGGATCGACTCCCGGCGGCGGGCCCGGAGGAAAGTCTGACCGTCTTCCACGCCGGCACCCGGCGTGACGGTGGCCAAATCCTTACCCATGGCGGGCGCGTCCTGGGCATCACAGCGCTCGCCAACAGCGTGGAGGCAGCGCGCGCCCTGGCTTACCAGGCGGTGGATCGAGTTTCGTTTGCAGGCGCCTACGCGCGCCGGGACATTGCCGCGGAGTCGCGGCTCGCTTAGGGTCGTGCGCTATATGGGTTTCATGTTTAGCGCTCGCGCCGCGGTGACGTGCCGCCGGCGGCTGCGTTTGGTGGCGTGCGGCGTGGGCTTAGCC
>CAXUFU010000457.1:0-1827 GCA_964250275.1 uncultured Chthoniobacterales bacterium
GGGTACTCCATCACCGACGAGACCATCAGCTCCATCCTGGCCACGATTGTGCTGGCTATCGTGGTCAGCGGCTTTTATCCGCTGGTGATGTGGGGCATCGGCCAGGGCTTGTTCCACCATCAGGCCAATGGCAGTCTTATCCTGGCGCCGGACGGCAAGACCGTGCTGGGCAGCCAACTGCTCGGGCAGAACTTCAGCGGCAAACAATATTTCAATCCGCGGCCATCGGCCGCGGGCGCGGCCGGCTACGATCCGACCGCCAGCGGCGGGACCAATCTGGGTCCGACCAGCGACAAGCTGGTCAACGGCCAGCACAAAAAGGACGCCGCCGGCAAGCCGGTCAATGATCCAACCAACTATGACGGGATTAAGGATCTGGTCGCGGCCTATCGCACGGCCAATGGCTTAAAGGAGACGGACCCCGTGCCGGCCGACGCGGTGACACGCTCGGGCAGCGGTTTGGACCCGGACATCTCCCTGCAAAATGCGCTGCTGCAATTGCCCCGCGTGGCGCGGGAACGCAACCTGGACCCAGCCGCCGTCCGCCAAACCATGGATCGGTACACGGCTGGTCGCGACCTGGGCATTTTGGGTGAGGCGCGCGTAAATACCTTGCTGCTGAATCTCGCGCTCGACGGCAAGTTGCCGCAAGGCAGCGGCAAATAGCGGCTTTGGCTGCTTATCGTTACCCGGGGTAGGGATGGCTCTCCGAGCCGGTCCCTGACCGTTCTGGTAACGTGCCGGAATTTAGGTCGCCCCCGAGCGATCGAAGCCGTGGCCAAACAATTTGGGACCGGGTCGGAGACCCATCCCGACCTTGGCTTTGGACAACGGCCAAATACGCGGTAGCCATCTCTCATGGAACCTGAAGACACAGTTTTTGCTATTCCCACCTATCGGCTGCGGGATGTCGCCGAAGCGATCGAGGAATACGACGCAAATTTTTGGCGCAACGGCCACACGTGCAAGATGATGGTCTTCGACGACTCCAGCGTCGCCAACCACGAAAAGTATTACTCGGTGCTGGCGAACACGCGCACGGTCAACGAACTCTACTATGTCGGGCCGCGCGAGAAGGAGGAGTTTATCTCCTTTCTCAACCGCAAGCTGCACGACAAGAAGCTCGAGTCGCTGGTCAAGAACCTCTTTCGCCCGAGCTACGGCGGCAACCGCAATTGCACGCTCATGTGGACTTTGGGCAAGTTCCTCATCAGCTCCGACGACGATATGCGCCCGGAAGCGCTCATCGAGGACAGTCCGGAGTCCCTGAGCGCCAATGAGATCTGCCGCGGCAAGCTCTTCCGCGGCGATGAGCAACGCGGCTACGCGCTGAAATCGTACGATCTGCTTGGGGCCTTTAACGAGGTGATGGGCCGCAAAGTCAGCCAGGTGCCTTCCAACTATGAAAAAGGGGAGTTGGTCGTTGATACTTCCATGGATCTCGAGACCAACACGACCCGGGAGTTCACGCGCGAAAATTCGTTGTTGCTTCAGCGCGGCAAACTCAAACGGGACGCCCAGATCAAAATCGCGCAGACGTTTCGCACCGGCACGAACGACATCGACGCGCTGGATTACGTTTCCATGTTCCTGGACAACGCCGGCCAAACCGATCCGCAGGAACTCAGCGACAAGTATGTGTTGGTGAATTTCCGCCCGGCGGTGACGAACATGAACTGGCGGATCGATTGCGGCGTGGCCGCTTACGATAACCGGCTGGGGCTCCCGCCTTTTTTCCCGACACGGCTGCGGTTTGAAGATTACATCTTCCGGCTTTGGATTCAGCAAGCGAACATCGCCAGCGCGCACGTGGACGCGGCGCAAAAC
>CAXUFU010000457.1:1837-2773 GCA_964250275.1 uncultured Chthoniobacterales bacterium
CACCAAGAACAATTACATGCGCAATCCGTTGGCGACGGAAGTTTTCAACGAGGAGCTCTGCACGTTGCTCAAGCGCAAGATCAAAGGCAGCGTCTACCAGCGGGAAGATCTCTACATCAAGTTTCACTACCAGGGGGAGGTGACCTTGCAGGATTCCGAGGAAATCCTGGGCCGCGTGTCGACGGTGCATTCGGAAGTGCTCGCCGCGGCCAAAGGGGCTGAAACGGAGGAGCGCCGGCAATCCTTGCAGCTTTTTGGCGATAGCCTCTCCAAAGCGTTCTACGGTTTCGAGCCGGACTTCTTCCAACAAAACGTCAGCCGGATCGTGGACGATGTGGTGAGCCAGATTCACGCCTCGCTGGAACTCTGGCCGACCCTGGTCGAGATCTGCTATTACTATAAGGACAAGAAGCCGCTGCCCCAAACCAGGGTCAAGAACAAGCGGCTGGAGACTTGGGGATAAGAGCACGATTGTCCAGGACGAACCAAGGGCGAAATTAAGGTTGTCGGGCGATCGCCCCGGTTGTCGCGGCCCGGCGCTACCCCTGGCAACCGCAGCGGTCGCCCGACAGTTCAGAGCAGCCAATCTGGTCGCCTTCCGCCGCATGAATGAGCCCGCAACCAATCCAGCCGAGCCGCCGCGGCGTCGGGCGGAGGACTTCCTGGCGCTGATCAACCAGCAAAAGCTCGGCAAGCTCAAGATTTATCTGGGCGCCTGTGCCGGGGTCGGCAAGACCTACCAGATGCTGGTCGAGGGCAACCGGCTCAGGCGGCGGGGCGTTGACGTGGTCATCGGCTACGTCGAGCCGCACGAAAGGCCGGAAACGACCGCGCAAATCGGCGACCTGGAGATCGTGCCGCCGATCGTCACGCAGTACAAAGGCGTCGAACTGTGCGAGATGAATACCGCGGCCATCATCGCCCGCGCTCCGACGG
>CAXUFU010000458.1:0-2753 GCA_964250275.1 uncultured Chthoniobacterales bacterium
CGACCGTGAACGCCGAGGCGCAGCCGTTGTGGCCCCGCACGCGGCCAGCCGTGCTAAATTCGAGGGAGCTGTTTTGCGCCGCGATATCGAGGTGCAAAAACAGGGGGCTGCCGGAGTTCATCACCACCCCGGCGTAGTCACCGGGAGTGAAGCCCGTAATCGTCTGCATCGGGTTGACGCCCTCATCATTGGCTTCCTGAATGACGTCGCCCTCGTAATCGAGTTCGACGAGGAAATAGGAGGAAGCGGCCTTGCCCAAAGGATCGGCCCAAAAAAGTTCGACGTTAACCGACGGGTTCTGGCTGGCCACGTAGTTCTCGACCGCGGGGCTGCTCGAGGTGCCAAAGTTTAGCAGGGTCGGGAAATTCGAAACGCCGACGAAATCGCCTTCCCAGCAGCTCGAGGTGCCGCTGTCCTGATTGCCGTAGTTCGCGGAGCAGGAAAAGTAGAGCACGCCTCGTGCGGCGGCCGCGTCAATGGCCTGGGAGATCGTATCGTCCTGGAACGGGCTCTCGTCGGAGTAGGCGATATCGTCGATGATGATGTTGCAGCCGTCAGCCACGAGCGTGGCGATGTTGGCGGCCATTTGTTCCTCGCCGTTATCGGCCGTCGCAAAATAGAGTTGAGCCGCCGGGGCGAGGCGGTGGACGACTTCGAGCATGGCGAGGCCCTCGGCGTCGTCGGTCGCGCTCGTGCCGGCCTGGCCGGTCGGCACGGTGACGGTGCTGACGTAGCCGTTGAGCAGCGCGGCTTCGTAGTCGCTGCTAGCGTTATCCAGCGAGTTGGAAATCACGGCCACCTTCAAACCTTGGCCATCGGCGGTCGGGTACTGGCCGCGGACGATGTTGGCTCCATGCGCGGCATCGCCTTCAGGATCATTGACGGTGGCGGTGGCGTTCACGGCGTTGCCGATGGCGCGCTCGAGCGCGGTCTGCCCGCGACCGTTGAAGTCGACGCTGGGCGGAACGTCGATGAACTCGACCTCCGGTCGCTCTGCGATCGGTTCGAGGCTTTCCAGCGGCACCGTGGCGTAGATCACCCGGTACTTGGGCTGCGACGCCGTGACATCGCCGCCGAGGGTGCGGATGAGGCCAAGCAGCTCCGGCGTGACGTGGGCCTTGATACGGACCTTCGTCCGGCCATCGGCTTCCAGGGTGGCGTGCGAATGCAGCTTGGGTGCGCCCGGAACCGGGGCGCTACGGGTCGCCCGCTCCTTGGCGGCGTACAGCAGCGACCACGTGATCTTGCGCTGCGTCGGAGTACGGGCGGCGGCCTCCTGGTGGATGGCGTCGAGCTGCGCGCGAGTCTTGGCGCTCAACGGACCGTGCACCGGCGTCTGGCCAGAGGCGGCGCTCACGCCAATCCAGGCGGCGAGCACGAGACCGAGTAGAGTACGAACGGAGGATGTTTTCATGCGGGATTCGGGATGGGCGGAACAGAAAAGATGAACGCTTTCAAGAGGAAGAAGCCCCAAACCGCGGCGCCAAAGGACATTTGATTCAGAAAAAAATCGGCCGTGGCGGCCAGCGTCCGATCCTCCGCTTGGCGGAATAAGGCCCGTCCGCCCGCCGTGCCCGGCCTTGCGCATGGTACATTGGCGGGTAAAGCGCAGCCGCGCGCGCCTTACTCGCGCAAGAGCGCGTGCGCGGTCGGTTCGTCGACGATGAGCTCACCCATGAGCCGTCCACGCAGGGCCGCGCGCAGACCGTTGACCTTGCCCAGGCCCGAAACGATGCACAGGGCATGCTGCGCTTCCTTGATGAGCTCCAGATCGGGGCCGCTCGCCCGCGTGTTCAACGGGATCCCGTGAAAGCTGCCGTCCGCGCGGAAAAACACCGTCGCGATGTCGCCGACCACCTGCTGGCGATCCAACGCCTTGAAGTCCTCCGGCGCCAGATAATCGCCGATGTAGACATAACTGGGTAACTGCCCGTGGGCCGCCCCGATGCTATAGATAAAAAGGTCCGCGCTGCGTTGCTGGCCGATCAGCCGCTGGATCGAGCGCTCCTTCCACATCGCGCGCTTGGTCGCGGGCAAATCGAAAAACGCCGGCACCGGGAACAGGTGCGAGCGCGCGCCGTAATTCCCGGCGAACCGGCTGTAGATGTCACTAGTATAGTAGTTCGACACGGCATGGGTGGAACTGGAGCCGTTGAGCTGCACGATCTCCACCCGCGCGCAATGCTTGGGCGTCAGCCGGCGCGAGACCGCGTCCAGCGTATTGCCCCAGGCGATGGCAACCGTCATGTCCGAGTGGATGAGGCTATTGACATGGTTGGCCGCGTAGCTCGCCACCCGCTGCAACCACTCGTCCTCGTGCGAGTTCAACGGCACGGGCACCACCTTGACGGAGTTTAGCCGGTAACGCTCGCGAATGTCCCGTTCGAGTTGTTGCGGCTGGCTCTCCGGATCATGCACCCGGATTTCCACCAGCCCGCTTTGCCGGGCGAAAGTCAGCAGGCGCGACACCGCCGGCCGGGAGAGGCCCAGTTCTTTGGCGACCACCTCGGTCGTCAGATTTTGATAGTAATAAAGGCGGGCGGCCTGGACCGCGAGACTGCTCTGATCTTTTGAAGCCATGGGGAAGGGGGATGGCGAATAGGTAGTTAATTGTTGTTACGCGAGACGTGGCTAAAAGGCCGCGAAAATAAAGTTCGCACAAATGTTCATTCTCGTTGACGAAATGTTCACGGGTCGCTTATGGTCATTTGTTCAGGCGCAATTTTCCTCCCCCCCGGATGGTCGCGCGGCGC
>CAXUFU010000459.1:0-2750 GCA_964250275.1 uncultured Chthoniobacterales bacterium
GTCTATGACCGTCGGAAGCCCGTGTACAGATCCAGCACTGCCGACGGTCATAGACCGCCGCTACAGCCAAAGTACTACCCCAGCACGCGCAACGCCCGCGGCAACGATCGGATCCGCACCGGCAACCGGCCCGCGGGCAAACCGTCCACGTGGAAGGGCAGATCTGCCTTCGCCGTGATCGTCACCTCGTTCGACGTGAACGTATCGATCTTCGGGCTGTAACAATAACGGCGCTGGCTGATCGACCAGAAATGCCGTAGCAACTCGCGCTTACTGAAGTTGCGGAAAATGCGAATATTCAGCAGTCCATCGTCGAGCACGGCATCGGGCGCGACCGTAAACCCGCTGCCGTAATAACGGGCGTTCGCGACGATCAATAAGAACGCCGAGAAATCCAGGCCCCGATTTTGCGCGGTGGCGAAGGGCTTGGCCTGCAGCGGCGATTTGCCGGCGCCGCTGCTCTCGTGGTACGCCTCGGCCAGAGGCAGGTTGAGCTCGAAATGGATGCGCGAAGGCTCCGCGCGATAGGCCAGTTGCGCCGCCTGCCAGAGCCGCCGCCAATTGCCGCACTTGATCTCTTCGCCCAACGGAAAAAGTTCCGCATCGATACCGATGCCGGCGGCCTCGAAAAAATAATGCTCGTCATTGGCCACGCCCACGTCCACGCGCCTTTCCCTGCCCTGGGCCAGCACCCGGCAAGCCGCCCGCAGTTCCTGCGGCAAACCCAGCGCGCGCGCAAAATTGTTATACGTGCCCATCGGCAAAATCCCCAGCGGGCATTTGGTGCCGACCAACCCTTTGGCCGTCGCACCCACCGTGCCGTCGCCGCCGCCGGCGATGACCATGGAAAAGCCTTCGTCCGCCGCGCGCCGCGCCACTGTCGCGGGCGATTCTCCGACCTTGGTCTCGATGATCTCCGCCCAGATGCCCGCCGCGCGCAACGCCGACCAGATCTCCGCCACCTGATCCCCGTGCACCTGCGGCGAACAACCGCCGGAGCCCGGATTGACCAGCAGGCAGGCACGCCGATTGCGGCTCGTGAGATCGGCCGCGGGCGCGCCTTCGTCTTCCTGCGCCACCCTGAATTTACGGTTCATTCAAAAACAATGCCTGCTCCATCGGCTGCCGTGGGCCCATTTACCAACGGTAGGTGAATCGGGCCAGCCGCCGCTCCAACTCCGCCACCACCCGGCGCTCTTCGACTTCGCCCCCCGGCGCCTGGAAGGTGACGCTGAAACGCAAATAAGCGCCCGCATCGTCCCACGGCACGGTGGAGATCAAGTGCTCGGTGATCATCCACTGGGCGCACGCTCCCGCGTCAGCAAAGACGTGCTCCGTGCCGTCGGCCGCGATGGCCGCTTTCGGCGCCGGGACGTAGAGGAAAAAGGAGCCGCGCGGTTTCTCGGCCGCGAACCCGAGCCGCCGCAGCATCGGCACGATCAAATCCAGCCGGCGCGAATACTTTGCCGCGATCTGGGCGGTGATCTCCGGGTGATCGAAGGCATAGGCGCTGGCGTTTTGGATGGCCAGGAACTGGCCCGAATCCGTGTTGTCCTTGACCGCACCATAGGCTTTGACGAGCCGCTCGTTGCCCGCGACGAAGCCGCAACGCCAACCGGTCATATTGAAATTCTTGCTCGCCGAGTGCAGCTCGACGCCGACCTCCATCGCGCCGGGCGTGGCCAGAAAACTCAGCGGCCGCCCCGCGAAAACCAGCGCCGCGTAGGCAAAATCGTGGATCACCGCAATTTGATGCTCCTGGGCAAACTCCACGACGCGCGCGAAGAACTCCGGCGTCGCGCTCGCGCCGGTCGGATTGTTCGGGTAATTGAGTACGAGCGTCTTGGCCCGCGCGAGCACGTCCGTCGGGATGCCTTCCAGGTCCGGCAAAAAACGGTTTTCCGGCGTGAGCGGCAACGCGTAAACCTCGCCGCCGTAGTAGCGCGCGTGCGTGCCGAAGACCGGATAGCCCGGCACCGTCATCAGCGCGACGTCGCCCGGATCGATCAAGGCCGCGGCCAGCATTGCCAGCGCGGGTTTGCTGCCGATCGAATGGATGATCTGCGTCTCCGCCTCGACTTCCACCCCGCACATCTCCCGCAGGTACCGCGCGGCGGAAGCTTTCAGGACGTCCCCGCCATTGTCCGAGTAGCCGCGGTTCTCCGGCCGGCGTGCTTCGACGCAGAGTTTCTCCACGACTTCCGGGAACGCCATTTCATCCGGCTCGCCCACGCCGAGATCGAACAGTTCCGCCCCCGGGTTAGCGGCCAACGCGGCGCGTTTGGCGCGTTTGATTTTCTCGAACTTGTAGACGGCCGTGTCCTTGCCGAAGCCGCTGCCACCGATCCGGGCCGCGAAGAGATTTTGCAGATAAGTTTCCTGGCTCATAAAAATCCGTCGACCAAAGAATGCCACCATCGTGCCGGCGTAACAGGAAAAAAGCGTGCCTTGCCAATCCAAACCGCGTGGACGGGCACACTCCGTCGATCCCCTGACTGTTAGTCCGCTGTCGGTGTCCCCAGCGGCAAACCAATAGGGGCACGACGGAGCGTGCCCGTCTAAATTTTCCGATCTTAATACGTGCGCTTCAAAAACGCCTCGAACGCGCCGCCGAACAAATCCCGCACGTCACGCTCGATGTCGTGCGCCGTGATCGCCCAGCCGGTCGCTGCCAGTTCGCGATACTTCTCCTGCAGCACGGCCCCGATGATTCGCCGGGCATGACTCCATTTGTAGATGAGCTGATCCAG
>CAXUFU010000460.1:0-2742 GCA_964250275.1 uncultured Chthoniobacterales bacterium
GTCATAGACCGCCGCTACAGTCATAGACCGCGGCTACAGCCGGATGACCAAACGTTATTTCCGCCGCTCGCGCAAGATCACGTGCGCGGTGTTGCGACCGCTGGCACCAAATACTCCACCGCCAGGGTGGGTGCTCGCTCCGGTCAAATAAAAGCCCGGCAGATGCGTCTTGTAGGTGGAAAGCTCCGGCAGCGGCCGGAAGAAAAACATCTGGTCGAGGCTCATCTCCAGATGCATGACATTGGCGCGCGGCAAGGCGAGCCGGCGTTCTATTTCGAGCGGTGTCTGAATGTAGCGGTCGACCAGCGCGCCGCGCATGTTCGGCGCATAGAGGCACAGGCTTTCGTAGATCTTGTCGGCTTCGCGCTCGGCGATGTCATCCCAGGTCTCGCCGTTCGAGAGCGCGTAGGGATGATATTGTGCCCAGGTAAAAAGGACGTGTTTGCCGGGCGGGGCGAGCGTCGGATCGAGCGCGGAAAACGTCATGGCCACGATGGCTGGCTTGGCCGGAGGCGCGCCCTGCAAGTAGTCCAGGTACGCCTCGCGCAAGTATTGCCGGGAGGGACACAGCAGTTGGAGCGCGCTGTGGCAGGGCGAGATGCCGTTCGCACCGGCGGGCTGGCCCGCGTACCGGGGCAGTTCGTTTACCGCGTGGCGCACGATCATGCCGAAGCCGTTTCCTACCCGCAGATGGGACACCCGGTGCCGCAGCTCCGGCGGGCACAGCGCGGGATCGAGCAACTGCAAAAAAGTCGTCTGCACATGGCATGCGGCCGCCACGCGACGGGTGACGTACGTGCCCGCCGCGGTGCGCACCTCGTAGCGCGCTTTCCCCTCGCCCGCCGCGGACCCGATGCCCGTCACTGCCGCTTCGGTGACGATCTCACCGCCGAGGCTTTGCAGGCAGCGGGCGAGCGCCTGGGGCAGCGCGCCGGAGCCGCCTTTTGCCCGCCAGGCTCCATGCTTGTGGATCATGGCGGTCCAACCGACCAGATCCCCGGTGGCGATTTCATCGGGCGGCGGGCCGGATTGGGCCGCCAGCCAAAAGAGCGCCGTCCGCACGGCTTCGCTCTCGAAGGTTTGCTCGATCAGGCCGCCGTAGCTTGTCATCAACTGCCGGGTGGTGTCGAGCGAGCTCCAGAGCTTGCGGGAGCGGCCTTTGAATAAGTTGCGCTTGAAGATCGTACTGAAAATGGCCCCCGGGGTCGGCGGCTTCAGGAACGTCTCGAAAATGCCTTCATTTAACTCGCCGAAGCGTTCGATAAACTCCCGGTAAGCGTCGGCGTCCCGCGGCGAGATCTGCGCGATGCTCGCGCACGTTTTACCGAGGTCGCGGTAAAAGCTGATGCTCTGTTCGCTACCCGGCACCGGGTAAAATCCCCAGGGATCCATCTCGACGTACTCGAGACCGTGCGCGGCCAACCCGAGCTCGTCCATGATGGGCGTGCTGCGAAACATGATGTGGGCCGAGCTGCCCACGTCAAACTTGTAACCCGGCACGATCTCCTCCGTACAGACCGCCCCGCCGACGACGTGCCGCCGCTCCAGCACGAGGACGCGCATCCCGGCCTTGGCCAGGTAACAGGCGCAAATCAGGCCGTTGTGACCCGCCCCGACAATGACGCAATCGTAAACAGTCGCCATGAGGTATTTTCTTCGGTCCGGTGCGGCCCGTGACTTTGCCGCGGCAAGCGAACTGGGTGTTCAGTCGGCCACAGGCGCTCGTTTGTCGCGACGCCGCACGCGAGCAAGCGTAGCATGAATCGGCAAGAGTTGTTGAGCAGCTTGGTCCTGACGTGCGCGAGCCTCTGTTCTGGAGTCTGCCTGGAGACGCCGCTAGCCCCCGGCGCTCCCTTGGCCGGCTTGAGCGCAGCCAAACAGCAACGGTCGATTGCTAGAAACGAAAAAGTTACGTCGAGGTACTAAAAAGGACTGGTCAACGCGTCAGAAATTCGTCTTCATCGCACCGCGTACGATGAAAAGGGACTGGATCGCACTGACTTGCGTCATGATTATCGGGTTCGTCGTCTGGGCGGAGCGGGGCCGCTGGATGCCGGCACAAGTGATCTATTGTCCAGCCACGCCGCCTCCCCGGCATCTTTCGCCGGAAGGGACATTTTACATCGTCCAATACGTCTCGGCGCATACCCAACATGGTGTCGCGGGTTTCGACCCCGGGGTGGAAGTGCGGCTCGTCAGCGTGAACAAGAGTAAAGGCACGCTGTGCGTGACAGACGGCAAGTACCAGGCGGATGTCGGGCCGATGCAGATCACCAATGATCTGGAGGTCCTGGCCGTCGCGCAGCGCCAGGATGAGGAAAGCCAGCGCCGGCTGCAAGACATGCTGGAGGCGGCGCACCAGGAGTACGACCGGTCGGCCGTGCAAGCCAACCTACAGGCGGCCAAAGAGATGGCGCAAGTGCGCTCTGCGTCCTTGACCGGCGCCGGCGAAACCATCGTGGAGCAGAAGACTAGCGGTCATCCTTCCGCCAGCGGCTATTATCCGAGCTTTTACGGCAGCCCGTATTATTACTTGGCGCGTGAGTCAGGCAGCGTCGTTGCCACTAGTAAATAAAGGTAGGGATGGGTCTCCCGAGCCGGTCCCTGACTGTCTGCGGAAACTTGACCAACAACGGCGCGCGCCGTCCCTGGGTCTCGGTTGGCGGACAGTCAGGGACCGGCGGAGGAGCGTCATCCCTACCCTGGATTTCGAAGTCGCTGTCGCGACCGGTGACCGCGCGC
>CAXUFU010000461.1:0-2731 GCA_964250275.1 uncultured Chthoniobacterales bacterium
CGGTTGCCGCCGCGGTCGAAACGCTCGGGTAGGTGACAAAGATGCCGCCGCCGGCCGCCTTCTTGGCATAGACCGCATCGGTGACGTGCAATGGGTTGGTCACCACCATGAAGACGTCGCGGTAAAGCCCGCCGAAATAACGAAAATCGACCCCGGCCCAACCCGGTGCCCAGTTACTGTTTGGGTCGCTGTCGATCCGGACGGCGACGACATTATCACCCCCGCCGTAGTTCAAGAGGGAGGTCACATCCGCCGGTGAATGGCGTGTACCCGCCGACATGCTGCGTGATGACCTGCGTGCCATTGACCCAGACGTCAGCCGACTGCATGGCCGCGCCAAATTGCAGGAACACTTTCAGGCCCGAGTAAGCGGAGCTGACCGTGAAATGCTTGCGGTACCAGCTGACCCCGATGTAGGGCTGCGTGTTATCCTGCGTGACAAGGGCCGTGGCGTGCGGCAGCCCGACCGGCGACCAACTGTCATCGTTGAAACCGTTCGTTTGTCCGCTGTTGACGTCGCCCTGGTAATAGATCCAGTCCGCGTTGAAATTGAGCGTCGCCCGGCTGGTCGAGGGCGCCGTGTACGTTTGGGCGCTTAGACTGGCGCACCAAAGCGCGATAACGAGGACTTGGAGGGAGCGAAAAAGTGCACGGGGGAGGGGCATAGACGTGGGGGGCCGCCGCCTGATCATTACATCCGTGTCAAGCCAGAGCGTGCTGGGTACGAGAAAGACTTGGTGCGGATTCGGTTTGACTTAGTTGGAAAGCCGCCGGTGCCAGAAGCCCTTGAGCCGGAGCCCGTCCCTCAGCTTGCCAAAGAGGGTACCCTCGTGTAATCCAGAGCTGGCCCGATGGATCTGTCCGTGGGGCAGGCCTAAAAATTGGCCAAGGCGAGTGCGGCCGCTGAACAGAATCGTAGAACAGACTGCTTTACCGCAGAGTCGAGAGGCGTAAGTACCTTGTTCTAGCAATTCGGGCCTGTAGCTCAGCGGTTAGAGCAGGGGACTCATAATCCCTTGGTCGTGGGTTCAAATCCCACCGGGCCCAACCTTCCTTCGCATGGCCGCTCGCGCCCGCTCTGCAATGCCCAACAACACCAAAATCGCCGCGGCGGCTTACTGGACGGTTTTGCTCATCCTGGGAGTCGGGCTCGCCGGGGCGGCGGCTTGCGCCAACCACGCGCAAGTTTTCCTCCCCGAACACCTCATCGCCTTCGTCGACGGCGATTGCTATGCGCGGATGACGCGCGTCCGGGCCATCGCCGCGCAACCAGGCGGCGGCGTGAGCCTCGGCTGGCATCGCTTCGAGAACTATCCCTCCGGCACCCATCCGCATACCACCTTCCCTTTCGACGGCGCGATCCTGGCGCTGCGCGCGGGCCTGCAAGCGGCCGGGGTTGGCGACGCGCTGAACCTCGCCGGGGCGTCGATTTCGCCGTTGCTCGGAGTGCTCCTGGCGGCGGGGCTCTGGGGCTGGCTCAAACGCGAGCGCTTGCCCGGCGCCTGGGCGGTGCTGCTCATCGTGGCCGCCAGCCCGATCCTGGCACACGGGTTTGCGCTCGGGCGGCCGGACCATCAGTCGCTCGTCGTCTTGTGCCTGGCGGCGGCCCTGGCGGCCGAATGGTCGTTCTGGCGGCAGCCGTCGTACGCGATGAGCGTGGTGGGCGGAGCCGCCTGGGCGCTGGGGTTATGGACCTCCCTCTACGAGCCGGCCATCCTGCTCGCCGTCGTGCTGATCCTGGGCGCCGCCTTGAACCGGCCGGGTTTGCGGCGGGTGGAACGGCTGCCGGGGTTGGCCGTTGGTGGGTTGGTCCTGCTCGGGGCGCTAGGGATCGAAGGGTGGCCAACCGTCGACGTACCCGGACATGGGCAAAACGCGGGCGCGGCTTACTTCGCCGCCTGGTCCCGGCAGATCGGCGAACTGCAAAGCTTGCCGCCGTGGTCGCCGACGCTCTACCAGTGGACCGGACTGGGGTTGGTGGCCGCGCCGTTTTTGCTGCTCTGGCCGCGCGGCCCGGACTGGCGTTTGGCGCGGGCGCAATCGATTCTGCTGGTGACGGTGCTGGCGCTGACGTGCTGGCAGGCGCGCTGGGGATACTTTCTGCCGCTCGTTTATGCGTTGAGCCTGCCCTGGCAGGCGGAGGCGATCGAACCCCGCTTCCGGCCGCTGGCGGCCGCTCTGTTCCTGGTCGGGCTGTGGCCGATGGCGCGCGAATGGCGGGCGGAACTGTGGCCGCCGCCGCCGATGGCCGCCGTGCTGGCCGAACAGCGCGAAGACAATCTGGCCTTGCGCGACACGGCCGCTTTCATCGCGCGAGCGAGCGCCAACTCAAGCCCGGATTTCGCGGGCATCCTGGCGCCGTGGTGGCTCTCGCCGCCGCTGGCCTATTGGTCCGGCCAACCGGCAGTGGCGGGCAGTTCGCACGAGAGTCTGCCGGGCATCGTCGATGTCGCCCGCTTCTACGTGGCGGCGGATGTTCCGACGGCCGCCCGCATCCTGCGCCGGCGGGAGGTGCGCTGGGTCGTCGCGTACGAGCCGGAGCGGGTGCTCTCGACCGCGTCCTCGCTCCTCGAGCAACCGCTCGTGCCCAAACGGGCCTGGGGCGCCGTGCTCTATCAACAACCGGAAAACGCGCCGGCTTTTCTGCGGCTCGCGTTCGTCAACCCAGCCTTTAAGGTTTATGAAGTGGCGCCCGCCTCTTTGCCCCCACCATGAGCGACTTGCCAAACTC
>CAXUFU010000462.1:0-2709 GCA_964250275.1 uncultured Chthoniobacterales bacterium
GACGGGGCACGACCACGCGGGCGGCGGGCTCCGCGTCCGATGCGTCTTCCTTTTTTGGCGCGAGACCCAGCAGGCGCACGTCGCAGCACGCCTGGCGCAACCGCAGCAAAGCGGTCAACACCAGCATGCGACCCTGGCCGGCGTTCTTCTGCTGCCGCGCCTGGTCGAGTTTCAGCCGGCTTTGCTCGAGCAACTGCTGGTAAGCTTTTTTCTGCGCCGGCGTCAGGTCGCAGAAGGACGTTTGTTCGATGCGCTCGGGCAGTTCCTTGGCGACATTGCGTTTGAGACGCCGCAGCAGCACGGGGCGCAACCGCCGGCTCAACCGCTCGCGCACCTCTTCGGCGCCGCCCTTGGAGAGCGGTTGCTCGTAGCGCTCGCGGAAATCGTCGCGTACGCCGAGATAGCCCGGCAACGCGAAACGCATGATCGACCACAGGTCGCGCACGGAGTTTTCCATCGGCGTACCCGTGAGGACGAAACGATGCGCGCTGCGCAATTCGCACGCCGCCTGCGCGACTTGTGAGTCCGGGTTTTTGATGTGGTGCGCCTCGTCCAGGATGACGGTCGAAAACGTGTGCTGGTAGTAGTGGTCGAGATCCCGCCGCAGCAGCGCATAGGAAGTAATCGCGAGATCCACTTTGCCGATCTGGGCCAGGAGCTTTCCGCGGCCGGGGCCGTCGATGGCGAGCGTCGTCAGTTCCGGCGTAAAGCGCGCGGCTTCCCGGCGCCAGTTTTCCACCAGCGAAGTCGGACAAACCACTAACGCCGGCGCCAGGGCCGGTTTGGCGCCCGCCGCGCCCGTTTTTTGGGCGGAGAGATAAGCCAGCGCTTGCAGCGTTTTGCCGAGGCCCATTTCATCGGCCAGAATGCCGCCGAGGCCATTGGCCGCCAGCAAGTGCAGCCAGCGCACGCCCTCGAGTTGGTAGGGGCGCAACATTTCCAATAGAGCTGGCGTCAAAATGGGGTCGGCCGGGCGGCTCAAGCCGCCTTCCTTGGCCCGCCACTTTTCCCAGGACGGGCCGGTGGCGGCGCCCCAGCGCTGAAAGGTGGCATCGAGATAGGCGCCCTGGGACTTGCGCATCCGGTACACGCCCGGTTGCGGCTGCCCGGGATCGCAATCGCGCAGGACCTCCTGCAGATCGCGCAAGGCGTCCGGGGATATCACGGCCCGTTTGCCGTTGCGCAGCCGGGCCTGGCCGCCGCCCATCTGCAACAAGCGCTGGATTTCCGACGCCGGATAGCGTTCGCCGCTGCTGCCGGTGAGCGAAAGCTCCAGGTCGAACCAATCCTGACCCGAACCGCGCACTCCGATGACGGGCGTCAATGTTTCCACCTGGCGGCTCGCATCCTGAAAGCGGGCGCCGACGGTCACATCCCACTCGCTTTGCAGCGGCGGCAGGCCCAGCGCAAAAAAGCGCAGGATAAAATCTTCGCCGCGCAAAAAGTAGTGGCCGGTCTGATCCGGGCCCTGAAAGCCCCAGTGCGTCAGCCGCTCCAGCGCCGCGCGTTCCGCCGCCGGATTGCGGGTGTGCAGGACGCCGGGCGGCCCTCCCGGCGCGGGGTAGGTGAACATCTCCCGCTCCGGCGTGACGCCCACCGTGATGGTGCGTTTCTGCGGGTAAACGGCTTGCAGCTTCGCGCCCAACTGGTGCAACGAACCCTCGACGCTCAGCGCAAAGCGCGGCTCGCCCGCGGCAATATGACTGGCCGCGATGGCCCCGGGGGCGCTCTGCGCTGTGCCCGTCTCGGCCGCGGCCGGGAGGGTCAAGTCTGCCTGCAAAGCGAAGAACGGCTCGAGCTTCGGCCATTCCAGCGCCAGAAAAGCGGCTGCCTGATCGGCGGGCAAGCGCCGGGTGGGCGTCTCGAAAAGCGAGTGGTAGGCCGCCGGCAGCCCGGGCGAGATCGGCTGGAGCGTCGTATGAGCAACGCCTGGCCGCAGCAGCCAGGCATGTCCGGAGCTGCTCAAGGGGCGGCTGCCTTCCGGCCAACGGATTTCGAGTTCCAAGGATTGATCCTCGCGAAAACTCGCGCGCAGCGGCGGCAAAAATGCCGCCCCATCCACCACGACGCGCGTCGAACGGCCCAACGCGATCCGCGGATGGCCGGCGAGCCCTTCCAACAGCCGCAAGAACTGGTCCCGAGCCAGGAACGACATCCCGGAGGGCACCGCGCCGATGATCTGCGCCACGCGTTCGACCGCGCGAAAATCCTCCGGGAGCAACGCGCGGGTTACCCCCTTGGCTTCCGGATCCGCCGGGCTGAGCAGCATCCGATTTCCGCCCGTGGCTAGCTCCAAGCCAACCAGCATCTGGCCTTTGGCCCAGGCAGCAGCCAAATCAGGCGCAAAGACAATGTGCAAACGGCCGGGCGCGTCCGGATCGGCTTGAAACGGGATCGCCACCGCCGGCCCTTCCTTGGCGGCAGCAGCGTTTGCCGTGGGTGATCCGCCGCGGGCGGTGTCTCCCGGCCGGTCCGCCGGCTCTTGCCCGGCCACGATCGCCAGGCCGACCGCCAGCGAGTGCGCGCAGATGGTCCCGAACTCGCGCGAGGGGCGGCAGGTGCAGATATTTTCAATGTGCGTGGGGCTCAAAATGCGCAAGCCCGCGCGATATTCGCGGTCTCCTTCCCGCACCAGGCCTTGCAGCAGCGGCGGCGACCAGTGCGCCCCGCTTACCCGGTCCGTCTCGCGCAAAGCCCGGGCGTGTTTGA
>CAXUFU010000463.1:0-2708 GCA_964250275.1 uncultured Chthoniobacterales bacterium
CTCTCCGACGGTCACAGACCGCCGCTACAGCGGGAAAAAGCAGCCGCGCAGCGGTTTGGCCAACCAGGGGCGACCCTCCGGGCGCGGTTGACGCGCTTGCACCCAGGATGAATACTCGGCCCCGCCCGCGCGTCCTCTTTGCTGATGAGTTTTGCCGTCTCCTCGCCCGCTGCTCCGCCGAGCTTGGAACGCGTCCGCGTGCACGCGAAGTTTTTCTTCCGCGGCGACCGCAAATTTTTCCTCAAGGGCGTCACTTACGGGCCCTTCTCTCCCGACGCCACCGGTGACTTCGTCGGGACGCCGGCGCAGGTGCGCGCAGACATCGCGCTGATGCGGGATCTCGGGGTCAACTTGCTGCGCATTTACCACGTGCCGCCGACCTGGTTTTTGGACTTGCTGGCCGAGGCCGGGTTGCTGGCGCTCGTTTCCATCCCTTGGGCCGAGCACGTCGAGTTCCTTAACGACCGCGCCGTTTGCGCCCAGATCATCCAGACCGTGCGCGCCGCCGTCGCGAAGCACCGCGGCCATCCCGCGATCTTCGGCTACCTGGTTGGCAACGAGATTCCGACCACCATGGTGCGCTGGCTGGGCGTCCGCCGGGTGACCGAGTTCCTGGAGCGCCTCATCAACCTCGCGCGCGGCATCGATCCTGGCGCCCTTTACTCCTACGCCAGCTATCCGCCGACCGAATACCTGCTGCCGCAAAACGTCGACTTCTGCACCTTCAACGTCTACCTCCACCAACAGCGCGACTTCGAAAACTACCTGCTGCGCCTGCAAAATCTGGCCGACGATAAACCCTGCATCATGGGTGAGTTCGGCATGGACACGATCCGGCATCCGCAGAGTGAGCAAGCGGAGATGCTGAGTTGGCACGTCGAGAGCGTGGTCCGTTGCGGCTTGGCCGGGACCGTTATCTACGCCTGGACCGACGAGTGGTTCACGGGCGGGATGAACATCACGGACTGGGCCTTCGGCCTGGTGACCCGCGAGCGGGAGCCCAAGGAAGCGTTCTTCGCGCTCAAAGAAAAATGGGGCGGCGGCGATGCCGAACATGTCACGCGCCGCGTGCGGTTGCCGTCGTACCCGAAAGTGAGTGTCATCGTGTGCACGTATAACGGTGCGCAAACGCTCGCCGCCTGTCTGGCCTCTTTGCTCGCGATCGACTATCCCAACTATGAGATCGTCCTGGTCGATGACGGCTCGACCGATCGCACGCCGGAAATCATCGCGAGCTTCGCTGGCCAACCCAAGCTCGTCCCGGTCCGGCAGAAAAACATGGGCCTGTCTTACGCGCGCAATGTCGGCGCGCAAACGGCCACGGGCGAGATCCTGGCTTACACCGACGGCGACTGCATGGCGGATGCCGATTGGCTGTACTATCTGGTGGGCACCTTGCTTAGCGGACCCTACGCCGGGGTAGGAGGCCCCAACGTCTCGCCGCCGGCGGCCAACTGGGTGCAAGCTTGCGTGGCCGCGGCGCCGGGGGGACCCAGCCACGTGTTGCTCACGGACGTCATCGCCGAACACATCCCCGGCTGCAACATGGCATTTCACCGCTGGGCCTTCGAACGGGTCGGTGGTTTCGATCCGGAATATCGCAAGGCCGGCGATGACGTTGATTTCTGCTGGCGCTTGCAGAACGCGGGGCAGGTCATCGCTTTCAGTGCCTCGGCCATTGTCTGGCATTATCGGCGCTTTACCTTGCGCGCCTTCCGCAAACAGCAGGAAGGCTACGGCGAGGCAGAAAGCATGCTGCGTTTTAATCACCTCATCTTCTTCGGTCCGACCGGCACCGCGCATTGGAAAGGCAATATCTACGGCGCGCCGCGCTTTACGTGGTTGATCAATCAGCCGGTGGTTTACCACGGCGTCTTTGGCCACGGGTTGTTCCAGTCCATTTACCCGACGCCGCGTTCGGCGATCGCGGATTATGTCAGCAGCGTGGAGTGGTTTGCCTTGACGCTGTTTGTCTTTGCTCTGGCGGTGCCGCTGGAGCGGCTGCGCATCGTGCCGTTCTTGATGTTCGGCGCGACGTTTCTGGTGGCGCTTTCCTACATGATCCACGCCCGCCTGGAAGCCAGGCACGATACCATTCCGGCGCGTGTCCTGGTCATGCTGCTGGCCTTTCTGCAGCCGCTGGTGCGCGGTTGGGCGCGCTATTACACCTGGCTCAAATTCAAGCGCACGCCGGAGTCGGTCATCCGGGCGCCGCACGCGCATGAGACCACGGCTCCGCGGCGCCGGTTGGCCATGACCCGGCGGCGTTACTGGAATGAAGACGGCGTCGGCCGCGAAGCGCTGCTGACGGAAATCGTGGCCGCGCTCGAAGCCGAAGGTTGGCGTTATTCGACCGATACGGGCTGGAAATCGTGGGACATCCAAATTTACGGGAACCTCTGGTGGAACCTGCGCTTGCGCACCGTGACCGAGTACCATGGCGGCCCGAAGTGCCTGACCCGGGTCAGTCTGACCTACTCGCCGGTGGTAACGACCGTGTTGCTCAATGCGATTGTCGTGCCGGTGCTCGTTTACCGGCAACTTTTCGCCGAGACGCCTTTGCACGATTACTGGGTGTTGGCGGCTTATCTGCTTGCTTTGCTCTTCATCTATTATCGCGGTTTCCGGCTGAAGTTGCGGGTCTCGGATCTCGTGGAAACGGCCGCGCAGAAGTGTGGTTTGCAGCGGCTCGGCGGCCGGCCCAAGCC
>CAXUFU010000464.1:0-2696 GCA_964250275.1 uncultured Chthoniobacterales bacterium
CTCCTGCGGCCGGCTGCCGCCGCGCGGACGTCGATCGAGATTCGTGGGTGGTTGCGCGGTCAATTGCCGGATTATTTCGTGCCGGCGCGGCTCGTTGCCCTGGACCGGCTGCCGGTCACGCCCAGCGGCAAACTCGACCGGCGCGCGCTCGTCGCCGCCTGCCAGGAAGCTTGGGCGCGCGAAACGGAGCTGCCGGCAGCCGCCCGGCCCAGCACCCCGGCCGAGCAAAAGATCGCCCAGGCTTGGCGCGAGGTGCTCGGGCGCGGCAGCGTGGGCGTGGACGACAATTTTTTTGATGCGGGCGGCAATTCCATTTCCGCGCTGCGCGTGCACGCGCTCGTCTGCGAGGCGCTCGGCCTGGAATTTCCCGTCACCGTCTTTTTCCAGCGACCGACGATTCGGGCGCTGGCGGCGCACTTGGAAAATGGCGGCAAGACGGCCGCCAAAACAGCCGATAGCGCGCAGGAGCGGGCCCGGCGCCAGCAAGCCGCCTTCGTGCGCCCGTCGCCGCGCCCGGTGGCCCGGAACTAGAGAGACTGCCAGCCCGATGATTCCTGGTGCGGGACTGAATTTGTGATTCATGGATGCCATCGCCATCATCGGGATGTCTGGCCGCTTCCCGGGGGCGGGGAACGTCCAGGAGTTTTGGGCTAATCTCGTCCAAGGGGTCGAGTCGATCTCCCGCTTTGCCGAGACCGAACTGGAAATGGCGCCACCGCCCGAGGCCGGCGCGGCGTTCGTCAACGCGCGCGGGATCGTCGCAGGCGCCGATCTTTTCGACGCTGCGTTTTTCGGCTGCAACGCGCGTGAGGCGGAATTGCTCGATCCGCAGCATCGCATCTTCCTGGAGTGCGCCTGGGAGGCGCTCGAGAGCGCGGGTTATGATCCTGAGCGTTACCCCGGCTTGATCGGCGTTTGGGCAGGCTCCGGCATCAATTCTTACCTGCTCTACAATATTGTCACCGGCCACGCCGACCTGGCGCAATTGGTCGGCGGCTATCAGCAGGGAGAGTCTCCCGCGCAATTTAGCAACGACCGCGATTTTCTTGCCACTCGCCTGGCGTACAAGCTCAACCTCAAAGGCCCGGCCATCACCGTGCAGACAGCGTGTTCCACCTCGCTGGTCGCGGTGGCGCAGGCCTGCCAGGCACTCTGGAGCTATCAGACCGACATGGCGCTGGCGGGCGGAGTTTCCATCTCCTTCCCGCAACGGCGCGGCTACGTCTACCAGGAGGGTGCGATCGCTTCCGCCGACGGCCACACGCGCACCTTCGACGCCGCCGCGCAAGGCACCGTTTTCAGCAGCGGCGCGGGGATCGTCCTGCTCAAGCGCCTCGAAGACGCGCGCGCCGATGGCGACCCGATCATCGCGGTGATCAAAGGCGCCGCCGTCAACAACGATGGCGCGGGGAAAGTCAGCTTTACCGCGCCGAGCGTCGACGGCCAGGCGGAAGTCATCCAGATGGCGCAAGCGATGGCCGGCGTCGCGCCGGAGACCGTCTCCTACGTCGAAGCGCACGGCACCGGCACGCCTCTGGGTGACCCGATCGAGGTCGCCGGGTTGACGCAGGCTTTTCGCGCCGGCGGTGCCACGGGCACGGGCTTCTGTGCGCTGGGTTCGCTCAAGACGAACGTCGGGCACATGGACATCGCCTCGGGCGTGGCCGCGCTCATCAAGACAGCGCTCGCGTTGCAACAGCGGGTCTTGCCGCCCACGCTGCACTTCCAGCAGCCAAACCCGCACCTTGATCTCCCGAACAGCCCGTTTTACGTCAACCCCCAGTTGGCTGACTGGCCTGATAATGGGCAAGGCGAGCCACGTCGCGCAGGGGTCAGTTCTTTTGGCGTTGGCGGGACGAACGTCCACGCGGTCCTGGAAGAAGCTCCGCCGGTTGAGCCTCGCTCGCCGGCCGCCCGGCCGTGGCAGCTCCTGCTCCTTTCCGCGCGCAGCGCCCCGGCGCTCGACGCCGCCACGCGCAATCTTTCCGTCCATCTCGCGGCCAACCCGCAAACGAGTCTGGCGGACGCGAGTTTGACGCTGCAACTGGGACGGCGGGCGTTTGGACACCGGCGCGTCGCCGTTTGCCGGGACGCCGCGGAGGCGGCCGAGGTGCTGGCCGGGCTCGACCCGAAACGCGTTTTTAGCCAGGCGTCCGCGCGCCGCAACCCGCCGGTCGCTTTCCTCTTTGCGGGTCAGGGCGCGCAAACGGTCAACATGGGCGCGGAACTCTACCGCTCGGAGCCGGTTTTCCGCCAGGAGATCGACGCTGGCGCGGAGTGGCTGCAGCCGCGGCTCGGGTGCGATCTGCGCAGCGTGCTTTACCCGGAGGCGGGCCAGGAAGCCGAAGCGGCCGCGCGTCTAAACCAGACGGCTCTGACGCAACCGGCGTTGTTCGTTTTCGGCTACGCCCTGGCGCGGCTGTGGATGTCCTGGGGCGTGCAGCCGGCGGCGATGCTCGGGCACAGCGTCGGCGAATACGTCGCGGCGTGCGTGGCGGGCGTGTTCTCGCTGGAGGACGGGCTGCGGCTCGTCGCGGAACGCGCCCGGATGGTGCAAAATGAACCCGGCGGAGTGATGCTCGCCGTGCGGCTGCCGGAAGCGGACCTCCGGCCGCTGCTGGCCGAACACGGGCCGGAACTCTCGCTGGCGGCGGTCAACTCGCCGGTGCTCTGCGTGGTGGCCGGGCCGACCGCCG
>CAXUFU010000465.1:0-2691 GCA_964250275.1 uncultured Chthoniobacterales bacterium
TTGCAAACCGTCGCCGAGGGGTTGCGCGCCATCATGGAGGAGCACGGGCCGGATGCCGTGGCGTTCTATGTTTCCGGCCAGCTCTCGACCGAGACGCAGTACGTCGCCAACAAGCTCTGCAAAGGCTTCATCGGCACGAACAATATCGAGAGCAATTCCCGCCTCTGCATGGCCAGCGCCGCGAGCGGCTACCATCTTTCGCTCGGAGCCGATGCCCCTCCGGGTCACTACGAGGATTTCGACGCGGCGGACCTGTTCTTCGTCATCGGCTCGAACCTGGCCGATTGTCATCCCATCCTCTTCCAGCGCATGAAGCGGCGCTTGCGCGCAGGCGCCCGGCTCATCGTGGCGGATCCCCGCCGCACCGCGACCACAGCCAGCGCGACGCTCTATCTGCCCGTTCGCCCGGGCAGCGATCTCGCGCTGCTCAACGGCTTATTGCACCTGCTGGTCAAGATGGGCCGCATCGACCAGGATTTCATCGCGCGTTACACCGAGGGCTGGGATGACCTGGCCGCCTTGCTCGAAGATTATCCGCCGCACCGGGTGGCGGAGTTGACCGATCTGCCGGTCGACGACCTCCTCCAGGCGGCGCGCCTGCTGGCGGAATCGCCGCGGACGCTCACGCTCTGGACCATGGGCCTCAACCAGAGCGCGCGCGGCACCTGGCAGGTCAACGCCGTGTGCAATCTGCACCTGGCGACCGGCCAGATTTGCCGGCCCGGCGCGGGACCGTTTTCGCTCACCGGCCAGCCCAATGCCATGGGCGGGCGCGAAGTCGGCTACATGGCCGGTGGCCTGCCGGGGCAACGCTCCGTGCACGACGCGCGCGACCGGGCGGAAACCGAGGCGCTCTGGGGTTTGCCCGCGAACACGTTGCGCCCGCGGGCCGGCTTGCCGGCGGTCGATTTATTCAAAGCCATCGAGGCCGGTACGGTGAAGGCGCTCTGGATCATCGGCAGCAACCCATCCGTGACCATGCCCAACCGGGGCCGGGTCGTTCGGGCGTTGGCACGCGCGGAGTTCGTCGTCGTACAGGACGCCTACGCACCGACCGAGACCACGCGGTTCGCGCACGTCCTGCTGCCCGGCGCCCTCTGGGCCGAGGCCGATGGCACCATGACCAATTCCAGCCGCATGATCACGCGCACCCCGCGCGCGGTGCCGCCGCCGGGAGACGCCCTGCCGGATTGGCAAATCATTTGCGAGGTGGCGCGCCGTCTGGGCTTCGGCGCCGCGTTTCCTTACCAAGCGGCCGAGGAAATCTTCGCGGAAATCCGCCGCAGCGCCAACCCGCGCACGGGATACGACGTGCGCGGAGTCAGCTACGCGCGCTTGAGCGCCGCCAACGGGTTGAGCTGGCCGTTGCCCGAGAGCGGCGAGTCCGTCATCCGCCGCTACGGCGGCGGCCTGGACGGCGCCTTGACGTTCCCCACGGAGACCGGGCGCGCCCGCTTTTTCGCCCGCCCCTACCAACCCAACGGCGACCTGCCGGACGACGATTTCCCGTTCGTCCTGATGACCGGCCGCACCGCGCACCAGTGGCATACCCGGACCAAAACGGGTAAGGTACCCAGCCTCAACCGGCTGAACCCAGGTCCGTACTTGGAAATGCATCCCGCCGACGCCGCCGCGCTCGACGTGCGCGCGGGCGATCCCGTCCGCATCACCTCGCGCCAGGGCTCCGCCGAGCTGCCGGCGCGCCCGACCGCCGATATCCGCCCGAGCTGCTGCTGGGCGCCCATGCATTGGAACGATCTTTTTGCTCCGGGTATCGCCATTAATCAGGTCACGAGCGAAAACGCCTGCCCGGATTCCCACCAACCTGAGTTAAAGTTCTGTCCCGTCCGCCTGGAAGCCGTTGCCGCTCTCGACCGCACCGGCGCGGAGCGGCTGGCGGCAGTGCTTTGACATCGCCCCGCCGCGTCCCTTCTAGAATCCCCTCCCCATGCCTGAACGCACCGTTCCTTTTATCCCCCCGAGCGCGCCTTTTACCGAGGAGCAGCGGCAATGGCTCAACGGGTTTTTCGCCGGGCTGTTTTCGGAAACCGCCGTCGCCGGAGCCGCGGCCGACGGGCCTGTCACGGAGGTGGCGTCCGTCAAGCCCGTCCTCGTCCTGTTCGGCAGCCAGACGGGCAATGCGGAAGGATTGGCCAAGAAGCTGACCAGCCAGGCGGCCAAGCTGGGTCTCGCGCCCACACTCGCCGACCTGGCCAAGAGCGACAGCCGCGATCTGCCAAAAGAGAGTTACCTCCTGCTCGTCACGAGCACGTGGGGCGAGGGCGATCCGCCCGATAACGCCGCCGGCTTCTGGGAGCGGCTGCAAGCGGAGGATCATCCGCGGCTCGATCGTCTCCGCTACTCCGTGCTCGCGCTTGGCGACCGCAACTACGAGGACTTTTGCGGGTGCGGCCGGAGGTTCGATGAACGGCTGGCCGCGCTCGGCGCCACCCGTCTCCTGGCGCGCCAGGATTGCGACACCGATTACGACGAATCCGCCAAGAGCTGGATCAACGCGGCGCTCGCGGCCGTGCAGAAAGACGAGCCGCGGACGGACCCTGGTACGCCGCCGACCGCGCGCGGCCATCACGACGAAGCCAGCCACCAGGACCCGGGCGGCGCGGCGTTGGCGGCCGCCGGCGCGCCGATGCGCAGCGACACCGTCTTGGCGCCGCCCAACCAAAACGGCGC
>CAXUFU010000466.1:0-2688 GCA_964250275.1 uncultured Chthoniobacterales bacterium
CGTGACGTTGACCGTATTTTGCAGGATCACGACATTCTGCTGCGGCGGCACGAGCACAGCCGTCAGGACGGGCGCGCCGAAATTGGCGCACGCCACAAAACAATAGTTTTGCGGTCCAATATCAAAGTTGGCGTCAACGGCCGGCGTGTACCCATCGCCGACGGGTT
The DNA here is from genome assembly GCA_964250275.1 of uncultured Chthoniobacterales bacterium. Lineage (GTDB taxonomy): Bacteria > Verrucomicrobiota > Verrucomicrobiia > Chthoniobacterales > SZAS-18 > CAXUFU01. The sequence goes on from CAXUFU010000466.1 coordinate 168, forward strand.
CCACGGTATTGTAGTCGATCGCGATGCTCCCGCCGGGGCCGCCGGCACTCGCTTGGAAATCGACGTTCTCTTGCTCGGGCGGCAAAGGTGCCCAGCCGACATAATCATCGTTGGTCCGCCAGGAAACCCAGCCGGGACCCCAATCGTAGCCAGGCACCCACGCCCACCCGAGATCGTTCAAGCGCGTCCAACGGCCGTAGTGATAGGTCGCCCAGCCGAAGCTCTCATAAGAGACCCACGTCCAGCCGTCATCGGTTTGCGCCCAATAACCATCGGTATAAGGCCGCCACGCGTTGTTTTTGTCGGCGATAAAGGGATGCCAAACGTAGCCGTAGCCGGGCACGTTATACCAATCGCCGTCGTCGGCGAGGTTATTGTAAAACAGGTCGAAGCTCGCTCCAGCGGGTGCCGGCGGGGCATCCTGGGCGCGTGTCCGGGCGGCCGGTGCGAGCGCCAGCAGCAACGCCAGGAGCGTGGGAAGTACAGCGGAGAATTTCATGGGATGGTTTGATTTTTTGTCTGCATGTCTCACCTTAGACCGGCGAAACCCCGGTTTATTCACGCAAGACATCAAGCAGGATTCTAGTGGCGCGCAATTTGCGTGTCCAGAGCAGCCGGCGTCAAGGTCACGCCCGCTAAGCCGCGACCGCCAACCACACCCGTCCCCGTGCAAACCATCGTCATCGGCCACCGCAATCCCGACATGGATTCGGTCTGTTCCGCCCTGGCGTACGCCCGGCTCAAACGCGCGCTCGGCTGGCCGGAGGTTGTCGCCGCGCGCGCCGGCAACCTCAATCCGCGCATCCAGTTCGTCCTGGACAAGTTTGGGGCGGAAGCCCCGGTCTTCTTGAGCGACGTCACGCCGCAGGTCCGCGACGCCATGACGCACGACGTGGTTTGCGCGCGGGCGGACCACTCGATCGCGCAAGCGCTTCAGACCATTGAGCAACGGCATCTGCGCGGCCTGCCCGTGGTCGATGAAGCTCACCACTGTTTGGGCCTCTTGAGTTCGGCCAAGATCGTCCACCAACTTTTTCCGCCGCTCCTGGCGCTGGAAAATGCGCGCGTCGTGCGCGCGGCCTTGCCGGATCTCGTGCAGACGTTTGCCGGGGTGGTCGTGGCGGGCAGTTGCGACGGCGGCGTGCAGGATTATGTGCTGATGGTCGCGGCCATGAGAACCGAGACGTTCGCCCAACGGCTGCGGCGGCAAGCGGCCAAACGCGTCGTCTTGTTGGTCGGCGACCGCGACGATATCCAGCATCGCGCCATCGATGAAGGCGTGCGCGCCTTGATCGTGACCGGCGGCATCCCGGTCGTGCGCGAAATCCAGGAGCGCGCCGAAGCCGAAGGCGTTACGCTCATCCGTTCGCGCCACGACACGGCGACGACCGTCCTGCTGGCGCGCGGCGCGGTCCGCGCCAGCCAGATGCTGGAGCGCGAATTTACCAGCGTCGAGCCTGACCTGCCGCTCGACGCCGCGCGTAAGAAAGTCGCGTCCTCGGAAGCCTCGATTTTTCCCGTGCTCGATCCGGAGCGCCGATTGGTCGGGATCCTCTCGAAGAGCGATTTCCTCAAAACCGTGTCGCGCCAGTTGATCCTGGTCGATCACAACGAACTCTCTCAAGCGGTTCACGGCGCGGATAAGTTGCCCATCGTCGAGGTGCTCGACCATCATCGCCTGGGCGGCTTTTCCAGCGAGACGCCGATCCACTTTTGGAATAACCCGGTGGGCTCGACGTGTACCATCGTGACGTTGCTCTATCAGCAACATGGCATTCCCATCCCGCCGGACACCGCCGGGTTACTCATGGGCGGGTTGATCGCGGACACCTTGAATCTTTCATCGCCGACCGCGACCGGCACCGACCGGATCATTCTGGAGTCACTAAGCCGCTTGGCGGGGGTGGATGCGGCGGATTTGGCGCGGGATATCTTTGCGGTCGGCTCTCCGTTGCTGACCTTGCGGCCGGATGACGTGGTGACTTCCGACGCCAAGGAATACGAAGAGGCGGGCGAGCGCTTCAGCGTGGCGCAGATCGAAGAACTGGGCTTTGGACCGTTTTACGAGAAACAGGCCGAGTTGGTCGAAGCGCTCGACGATTATCGCCATGCCCGGCGTCTGTTTTTCTCGGCGTTATTGGTGACAGACGTCAACACGCAGAATTCGCTCTTGCTCGTGAGCGGGTCGGAGGAGTTCCGGCGGCAGATCGATTATCCGGTGACCGGCCCAGGTTTGTGGCAGCTCGACGGAGTGGTCTCGCGCAAGAAGCAACTGCTGCCGTACTTGGTACATCGTTTGCACGAGACGCGTTCGGCCGCCGCGCCGCCCCCAGTCTAGGCGTAACTTTTCTGCCTTCCAAAAAAAAGGTAGAGGCGGGCTCTCCGAGCCGTCCCATTTTGCCTCCGGCTGGCGCTCATGTAATCAGGTCGCGCCAAGAGAATGGGGCCCGTTCCAGCCCCAGACAGAATGGGACGGCTCGGAGAGCCCGCCCCTACCTCATTTTGGATGCCGCTACGCGGC
>CAXUFU010000467.1:0-2687 GCA_964250275.1 uncultured Chthoniobacterales bacterium
CTTCAAGGGGCAGCCGCTGGCGGCGGTGCTCCTGCTCACCGACGGCCTGGACACGAGCGGATTCGCCAAACCGGAGACTGCCTCGTTCAACGTGCCTGTCGACTCGTTCGAGCTCGAGAAGCCCTTCACGCCCAAGCCGCGCGAGCAGCGCATTTCCATCGCGGGCGCGGATTTCCCGCCGCGGGTCGTGGTGGGCTGGCACAGCGACATCCACATCTCGCTGGCGGGCAGCGGCATCGGCGGCCGGGTGGTGCCGGTCGAGTTGTGGCTCGGCGGCCGCAAGGTTGGGGACGCCACGACGGCGTTCAACGAGGACGAGCAAACGCGCCAGGTCACGTTCCATTACGTGCACGAACGGCCGGGCCTCGACCAGTTCGAGGTGCGGGTGCGGGACGCCGCGGCGGACAAGGAAGCGCGCGCGTACCCGTTTTCGATCGACGTGGCGGAGCCGGGCAAGCGCGTGCTCTACGTGCAGAACCAGCTCTCGTTCGACTACAAATTCTTGCGCAAAGCCATCGTCTCGAACCGCAACCTGCAGCTTTCCTCTTTCACGCGCTGGCCCAACGGCCGGATGGTCAATCTGGACGATCGCGGCGGTTCCGCGCCCGTGCTCGATTTTTCGCCGCACGGGTTGGCAAATAACGCCGTGGTCATCCTGGGCGATCTCGCGCCGGATGCCTTGCCGGCGACCGACTGGCAGAACCTGAAGGATTTTGTCGACCAGGGCGGCGGGCTGGTCCTGCTCGGAGGGCCCGCTTCTTATCCGAACCCCGGGATGGGGCAGACGGCCTTGGCGGACGTGTTGCCGATCAAGCCGCCGGCGGCCTTCAAGGAAGGCAATTTCAACGTGCAGATCACCGACAGCGGCTTGCATTCCCCGGTGTTCGGGCCGGTTTTCGCCCAGGTGAAGAATTTCCCGCCGCTGCTGACGGCCAACGTGGGCGGGACGGTGGCACCGAGCGCGGAGGTGTTGATGCAGAGCGTGGTCGATGGCCGGGCGCAGCCGCTCATCGCCTCGCTCCGTTTCGGCAAAGGCCGGGCCGTGGCGGTAATGAGCGATAGCGTGTGGCGCTGGCGGCTGGGGGCGGCGCAGTGGCGGCTGGATGCATCGCCTTACGAGCTGTTCTGGACGCAGTTGCTCGATTGGCTGGTGCCCAAAGAAGACACCAAGAGCGGCGGCAACTCGATCGAGATGTTTACCGAGCGGTCCTCCTACGTGCAGGGGGAAAAACCCGAGGTGCGCGCCATCGTGCAGTCGACCAACGGCTCATTGCCCGCGACCTTGCCCCTGCGCCTGCACACGCCGGATGACCGCACCCTGGAGTACACGCTCAAGCCGGGGGTGTTCCAGAGCCGCGACGGCCGCTCGGTCCACGGTTATGTCACGGTGGTCGAGCCGAACGTGACCGGCATTTTCCGCGCGGAAACGAGCGCGAACCTCGGAGGCGGCAAAGTAAACGGCGAGGTGCGTTTCGTGGTCACACGTCCGGCGACCGAAGTGACGGGCAAGCCGATCAATCGCGACTTTTTGGAAAAGCTGGCCAGCGCCACCAAGGGGCGGTACTATGGTCTCGGCGATTGGAATAATTGGCCCAAAGATCTGCATGTCGAGGAACAGCATTCGACTCGCCTGGAACTCACCGGTTTATGGAACCACCCGATCCTGCTCGGCCTGATCATGTGCCTGCTTTCCGCCGACTGGATTACGCGTAAAATCTGGCATCTGCCCTGAACTCCTTCCCCCCATGAAAAACACGCTCTTTTCCCTGGCCGCCGCGGCCGTGCTAGGCTGCGCCGCTGCTTTCCCCGCCGCTGCGATTGCGGAGACCCATAACTTGGTGCCGAACTGGGATTTCAGCGATCGCTTGAACCCGCTCAACGGCTGGCGCATCGACTTCCCGTACTCCGAAGTCTATCGGGCCAACGCCAGCTACATGAAGATCAGCGACAGCGTGCGCGACGGCGATACGCCGGCCCTCGTGGCGGACCTGCCGCCGGGCATCGCCGATAACCAGGGCGCGCGGGTCGAGAGCGGCTTCATCAAGATCGTACCGGGTGCGTCCTACCACTCGAGCGTGGATGTGATGACGTACGATTTGGCAGCCAAGATTTACGTCGAGGTGTACGCGCTGGATCCTTCGGAGCCCGGTCCACCCAGCATCGACCGCGTTCCCGCCATGAACGGCATGCCGGCACTGGTGAAATGTTACCGGGCGGTTTTTCCTAATCCCCCGGACCAATCGAAAGCCTGGTTTACGGACAAGAGCGACTTCACGGTGCCGACCCAGGCAATCATCCTCGGCAAACCGGCTCCTCCGGTCTACGCGACCGTCAAAGCGGTCATTCTGAGCAATTGGGTGGGCGGTAAGGGAAAGATCTATCTGTCCAAGTTCGTGCTGACGAAAACGAAGGATCCAACCCATTAACCGATGGCCCTCTCCCCCGCACTCGTTCACCGCCGGCTGCGTTCGGCGTCGCAGAGTTTCCGTTGGGCCCGCGCGGGCCGGCACCTCGTTTCGGGCGTGGCGGTGTCGTTGTGTTGCCTGATCCTGTTCCTATTCTGCGACACGCATTTCCATGTCGGCGCGTTCGCGCGCTGGTTCGGGTTCCTGTGCGTGGTGGCGCCGCTGGTGGCCGCCGTGGCGTTGGCCCTGCCGGCCTGGCGGCGGCCGCTCTCGGAGCTGGCC
>CAXUFU010000468.1:0-2679 GCA_964250275.1 uncultured Chthoniobacterales bacterium
GTACAGCGCCATCCCTGGCAGGCGAAGCGCCCGCCCTACAACCGGAACTTACCGGCTACGACATTTTGTAATCTGCTCCAGCTAGCCTCCCTCAGTGGGCGTCTTCATCGGCGGAGCGTGCCTCGATGCCGTGGGCAACCGTCGCATGGAAGGTCTGCTTCGCCTTAGTCTCTCCGAAGCTCAATTCCACGGTGTAGTCACCTGTCGGCACCAACTTTTTCGGATCGTCGCCGCCGTACTTGACCAGAACGTCCGGCGTGGGCCGCAGATCCCAGTTCAGCCGGTTCAAACCGGGTGCGCCGGGCGTTTTCAGGTTGGCGACCGTTTGCCCGGCAGCGTTGGTGATCTTGAGCTTGATCTCGTCCCCGGTGAACTCCTTGACCCAAACCGTAAAAAGAGCGCCCTCCGCAGGGTTGGCTCCACCGTAGTTGCCTTTGCCGTTCCAATCCTCAAAGCCCGGCAGCCGATAAGCACCTTCGACCGGGCGCACGCTGAAGAGGTGGGCGGGTTCCGCTGCTACTTCGGGCGTTAGTTCACGAAACGGTCGCGTATCATCCAGCACGTAGAGGCTCAGCCCGTGCGTGGCGATGACCAGGTCGGCCGTCGGATTTTGAATCTTCAAGTCGTCGACCTCCACCGCGGGCAGAGCGCCGACTTTCACCCAGTGGCCGCCTTGGTCGAAAGAGGCGAAGAGACCCGCCTCCGTCCCACAGTAGAGCAAGTGCGGGTTCTCAGGGTCTTCCCGCACGACTTGGACAGGCGCATTTTGGGGCAGGCCCTCGCCCATGATTGGCTGCCAGGTCTTGCCCAGGTCCGCGGTACGATAGATCAGCGGGCAATCGTCACCCAAGCGGTAGGCGCTGAAAACCGCGTAAGCCACGTTTGGGTCTTTGGTACCCGGCTCAATGCGGTGGACCCATTGGCCGTGCGCTGGCGCGGGCACGTTATCGGTCAGCTCGGTCCACTGTGCGCCCTCGTTTTCGGTGACCCAGAGCCGTCCATCGTCCGTGCCGGCCCAGAGCAGGTCTGCCTTGACCGGAGACTCGGCCAGCGAGTAAATCACGCCGTAGTTTTCCGCTCCGCTGCCGACAGCAACCGTCTTGGCCGGATCGTTTTTCGTCAGGTCCGGGCTGATGACGGCTGAATGTTCGCCCTGATCCGTCAGCTTGAAAACGCGGTTGCCCGCCAGGTAGAGGACGCCTTGGTGCTGGCGGCTGGCGAGAAAGGGCGAGTTCCAGCCGAAGCGGTAGCGCATCTGCCCTTCCGCCGGGGCCGGATGCAATGCCTTGCCTTCGCCTGTGCGCAGGTTGACGCGGAAAATGATGCCTTCCTGGGCTTCGGCGTAGACGACCTCCTTGTCGCTCGGATCGAACACGGTGTAAAAGCCGTCCGCCCCGGTGAGACCAACCCAATCCTCGTTGACGATGCCGTCCTTGCGGTTGGTCGCATTCGGACCGACGAAATTACTGTTATCCTGTAAGCCGCCGGCGATCCGGTAAAAGGGCTGGCTGTCATCGGTCTCGACCCGGTAATACTGCCCGGCGGGAAATCTGTTCACGTGATCCCAGTTGCGCCCGGCCTCGAAGCTCTGGTAGACGCCGCCGTCCGTACCGAGCAGCAGCCGCGCGTCGACCGGCGGCTTGGGTGCTTTGTCTTTATCGTCGGGCTTTGGTGCCGGGGGCGGAGGCGCGCTGCCGGGCTGGATGACCAGAGCGTGACAATCGGGATGTACCTTCTCGAACAGGTCTTCGCGGAAATTTTTGCCGCCATCATCGGAGACAAGCATCGCCATGCCGAGCACGTAAACCCGCTGATCGTTGCCGGGATCGATCCGGATCTGACTGAAATAGAAGGGGCGCGGATCGATATCGTTCATCCGCGTCCAGTGCTCTCCGCCGTCCTCGGAGCGGAAGACGCCGCCCGCCAGCGAGTGGATGTTGATAAAGTCGCTCGACCCGTTGGCATCGCTCTGCACGATTGCCATCACCACGCGGGGATTGCTGGCGGAAACCGCCAGACCGATCCTCCCGGTTTGCGCGGGCAGCCCGTCAGTCAGCTTTTTCCAGGTGGCGCCGGCATCCGTGCTCTTGAAGATGCCGCCGACATCGTCTCCGCCGCTCGCAGGCGGCCCGTAAGTGAAAGACCACGGCGTGCGCCGCCGCGCATACAGCGCGGCGTAGAGGGTGTCCGGGGCGGTTGGGTCGATCGCCACGTCGCCGCACCCCACCTCGCTCGCACGCGGAGCGGGCGCTTGCAGGATGTTTTTCCAGGTCTTGCCGCCGTCGGTCGTTTTGAAAAGCCCGCGCTCATCGGTCTCCACCCAAAGGTCTCCGACGGCAGCCACGTACGCGATATCCGGGTTCTGCGGATGAACCACGATGCGGTTGATGACGCGGCTATTGTCCAAGCCGAGGTGCTGCCAGGTGGCGCCGCTATCCGTGGAACGATAAACGCCGTTGCCCCAGCCGGATGAATTGCGATCGTTCGCCTCGCCGGTGCCGACCCAGAGCACATCCGGGTTCGAGGGCGCCAAAGCCAGGGCACCGATGGAAAGCATCGGCTGTTTATCGAAGATCGGGTCGAACGTGATGCCATTGTTCGTGGTTTTAACGATGCCGCCGGTGGCCAGGCCGACGTAGAAGGTGTGCGGATTGCGCGGATCGAGCGCGATATCCGAGA
>CAXUFU010000469.1:0-2672 GCA_964250275.1 uncultured Chthoniobacterales bacterium
TTCCCGGACAGTCAGGGACCGGCTCCGGAGAGCCATCCCTACCCTTTTTGGGGACGAATTATACGCTCCGGCAAAAATCCTCGAACCGATCCAGGCCACGCTTGATGATGTCCAGGCTCGTCGCGTAGCTCAAGCGGATCGTACGGTCATCGCCGAAGGCCACGCCGGGGACCACTGCCACGCTCGCCTTGCTCAGGAGCCGATCCGTAAAATTCGTCGAGCTCAAACCGAGCTTGCCGATGTTCACCAGCATGTAAAACGCTCCCATCGGCTTGACCGCCGAGATGTTCGCGATCTTGCTCAACCGATCGAACATGTAGTCGCGGCGAACCGAAAATTCGTCCCGCATGTCGCTGACGGCTTGTTGGTCGCCTTGCAACGCCGCCAAGGCTCCCTTCTGCGCAAAAGAACACGGGTTCGACGTGCTGTGGCTCTGCAGCGAATCGACCGCCTTCGCGATCTGCTCGGAGGCCGCCAGGTACCCGAGCCGCCAACCGGTCATGGCGTAGGCTTTGCTGAAACCATTGACCGTAATCGTCAGATCGTACGCCTCGGGCGAGAGCGAACCGATGCTGACGTGCTCGGCATCGTCATAAACGAGCTTCTCGTAAATCTCGTCGCTCAAAATTAGGATTTCCTCCTCGGCGGCCACCTCGGCAATCGCGCTCAATTCCTCGCGGGTGTAGACCGAACCGGTCGGGTTGCCCGGGGTGTTGATAATGAGCATCTTCGTGCGCGGCGTCATCGCGTTCTCGAAGTCTGCGGCCGTCATTTTCCACTGGTTCTCTTCGCTGGTTGGCACGAAGACCGGTTCCGCGCCGGCGATCCGCACCATCTCCGGATAACTGAGCCAGTACGGCGAAGGAATGAGGACCTCGTCTCCCGGCTGGCATGTTGTCAGAATGGCGTTCAAGCAGGCGTGCTTGGCGCCGTTGCTCACGATGATCTGGTTCGACTTGTAGTTCAGGCCGTTGTCCGCCTTGAGCTTTTCCGTGATGGCCTGGCGCAACTCGGGCAAGCCGCTGCTCGGCGTGTACTTGGTGAACCCGCTCTGCAAGGCCGCGATCGCCGCCGCCTTGATGAAATCCGGCGTATCAAAATCCGGCTCGCCGGCGCCGAAGCCGCACACATCCTGGCCGTTGGCAGCCATGGACTTGGCCTTGCTGTCAATGGCGAGCGTCAGGGAGGGCGTCAAACTGGAGGCGCGGGCGGAAAGTTCCATGGGATTTTTTGGGGATCGGCTAACGGAAGCGGAGTAGTTGAACAAAGGCGGAGGGCTACCTAACCGCGATACGTGTCCTCAATCAAGGAGCGGAAGTTATTTTCCGTGATCCGGATGATGCGCATCTCGCGCTCGGCGTTCTCGCGGGAATCGCTGGCATGCGCGGCGTTGATCATGATGGTTTCCCCGTACTCCTTGCGGATGGAACCGGGCGGCGCTTTGCGCGGATCGGTTGGCCCGAGCACCTCGCGGATCTTGCGCACGGCGTCAACGCCCTGGTAAATGACTGCCACGCACTTCTCGCTGCCGGGCTCCTGCCGCTGCTCCTCGCTCGTACACTCGTCCGGCCGCCGCCCGCTCATGAACTGGACGATGGTCTGCCAGTTGTCCCGACCGCTGAGCGGCCCGAGCAGCTCGCCCAACTGCTTTTCCACTTCCTTGGGCAGAGCAAAGCCGAGCTCCCGCTCGACCGCCAGGCGCGCCTGGACACCGGCCGGGTCCTTCCGCTTCTCCTGCAGGAAGGGCAGCACGGGGCCGTAAAATTCCTCCGCCTGAGCCACACTCATGCGGTGCACCTTGAAGCCGATGATGGACAGGCCGGTGCGTGAAAACAGATCGATCACGCCGCCGGGGCGCGCATTGGGGAAACGGAAATTATCCGGTTTGATGAGCACCAGCGTTTTCTCCACGTTCGAGCCGGCGGGAAATGGGATGACATCTTCGAGCAAACCACCGTCGCGCTCCGAGTACTCTGCCCAAAGCTTCAGGTCGGCCTCCACCGAGGCAGCGGCGGGCGCGGCGAGCACGGCGGGTTCGAAGTACGTCACGTCGCCCGCGGCGTCGACGACGTAATCGCCGTAGGTATCGCGGATCGTCTCGGCACTGGTGCGTTCGTGGACGATGTGGCCGACCGTGTTCATCAGCCGCGCGACGGCATCAGGCCCGCGGAAGACCAGGAGCAGACAGCGTTGGCGCCGCCCCGCGGCATCGGGCGCGAGTTGTTCGACGACGTATTTTTGGATGAGCGCCTGCGGGGCGCGGTGGCGCGGATTGGGGTCGTCGTTGACCACGATCCGGGCATAAGCCTGCGCGAGCTCCAAACTCGGCGCGAACATCCGGGCGCGCACCAGGTCCAGCCCGCTGCGCGAGAGCAAACGCGAAAGAATTGGCCCCGTCCGTGATTTGCGGATCGAATGCGGGGTGACGAGAGCGTAAGAAAGTTGATCTTCCATAGATAAGAAATGCCTGCGCGGAGGACCGGCGCCATCCTTTTTCGACGGCGGCAAGGGCAACGGTCCGGCGTAGGCAATTCAGCGCAGCCAGGGGCAGGATGAGGGTCGGGGACTGTACTCGTGTGCCGCGCCGGGCGTCAAACGCAAAAAAGCTGGCCTTGCCGCCGCCCGGTCCGCCTGACCTTCGGTTGACCCGGCGGCGTGGGATCGTTAAGCTG
>CAXUFU010000470.1:0-2661 GCA_964250275.1 uncultured Chthoniobacterales bacterium
GTGGAAATCGGCGGTTTACAACCCGGCAGGAATAATTCATTCTCGTCCGGCGTTTGTGGGGTTGCCGCAGGCGAGACGCTGGGCGCCAGCCGGAGGAGCGGCCGCCGCGACACTCGAGATGCAATTTCCCCAAACGTTCGTTCCCACGGCCCGCGACGTCGGCTTGCTGCCGATGGCCACAGAATTTTCGCTCGTGACGGCCTTGCTGGCGTTCGCCGGCGGGTTCGTTTTTCTGCTCGCCTCGAAGAACAGCGTGGCGCCTTGGCACCGGTCCTCGGCGTTGCTTTCCGCGGTGGTTTGTCTGGTGATGACGGCCTCTTACTGGCTGGTGCACACTTATTACCACGACATGCTGCACCAACTGGCCGCCACGGCCGAGCCCTTGCGGCGCGGGCTGATCCGGGACTCGTATTTTGCACTTGGCTCGTACCGCTACATGGGCTGGGCGATTGCGTTTCCGCTGCTGGTCTTGCGCACGGTGATGGTGCTCAAAGTGAGGCAGCGCGAGATCTTGGGTTGGATGCTGGTGCTCGCCGGCGCGGCGTTCTGGATGGTGCTGGCCGGGTTTATCGGCGACCAGCAAATCCGGCCGGATGGCGCGGTGCTGGCCTGGCGGCATGCGGCGTGGGGTTTGCTCGGGACGCTGGGGTACGCGGTGGTGCTTTACGTGCTGTTCGGCCGGGTGGCTCCCGCCTTCGGCGGCAACGCGGATGATGAGGCGGCGCACGCCTTTCAGCTCATGACGCGGGCGACCATCACCACGTGGGGCATCTACCCGCTGGGCTATCTGGCCTCGGCGCTTTGGCCCAAGCTGGATCTAAATTGGGTGCAGATCGCCTTCACGGCGGCAGATCTGGTCAATTTTCTGGGCGTGTTCGCGGTGGCGTATCTGCTCGGCACGACGGAACTCGAACGGCGAGTGCCGCCGGAGGCAATCCAGCCGGCGCGCATCGTCAGTTAGACGTAGAAGCGGCTTTCAAAAACAAGGTAGGGGCGGGCTCTCCGAGCCGTCCCAAGCTGTCTGGGAGAGTTCGGCATAAGATAGCGCCTCCAGAAACAAATGGGACGGCTCGGAGAGCCCGCCCCTACCTTGTTTTTGAAAGCCGCTGCGCGGCGAATACTTTGGCTACTCGATCTAGTGATTAAGAGGCCGGGCGAGAGAAGCCACAGTGCCACTCGTCTCTGGATTCCAACACGTTGCGCTTGGTAGGATTCGTGCGAAGCTTCGCGCCATGACGCGCCGTACCCCCGTTTGCCTCCCGAAAACTGCTCCCCTCGCTCTCTTCCTCGTCTTACTCCTCGGCGGGCTGCCGGCGCTCAAAGCGGCAGGCGCGCCCGTCTTTTCCCAGTTCATCGTCTTTGGCGACAGCCTCTCGGACACCGGCAACGACGCCAATGTTTCCAAAGCCGACTATGACGTCACGTTTCCCGGCGACGACTTCAATTACACCACCGGCCGCTTTACCGACGGCGCCAACACCAACCCCGCTTCGACGGTGTACAAGGGCGTATGGCACGAGCAACTTGCCCGGCTCTTCTTCGGCTTGCCGGCGGCGGTAAATAGCCTCAACGGCGGCCTGGATTATGCCTACGGCGGGGCGACGACCGAAAACGGCACCGCAGCTTTGAGTCCCACCAGCGGTGTCGCCGGCGATCTCGGCGTGAGCATCACGGTCGATAACAGGGGCGCGCAGGTCTCCGATTACCTGGCCAACAACAAGACCGATCCCAAAGCGCTGTACATCGTCTGGGGCGGCGCCAACGATCTTTTCAACGACGGTACCAGCACCAACGGCATCGCCGCCGCCGACCGTGAAACGGCGCTGATCCGGCGGCTGGCCGAAGCCGGCGCCGTGACCTTTCTTGTGCCCAACCTGCCGCCGCTCGGGTCGACCCCTGACTACTTGGACCACGACTCGAAAGTAATCACCGCCGCGGCGGCCGCCTTTGGGAACGAACTCAACTCGGACCTCGACAAACTGGAGACCAGCCTGAGCGCCGGGGGTCTGGCGGTGAAGATCTATCGTCTCGATGTGTTCGGCCTTTTCGACAAGCTGTTGCTCAACCAGTACGCCTATGGGTTTACCAACATCACCGACAGCGCCCAGGGAATGAGCGTGAAGGCGGATGAATACCTTTTCTGGGACGGCGTCCACCCGACGGTAGCGGGTCATTATCAGCTCGCCTGCGAGGCTTACAGCCTGCTGACCGGCATCCCGGTCGTGGAGGTTAACGCGCTGCCGGGCGGCACGCTCAACAGCCGCGGTGCTTTGAGTCTGTTCTACTTTACGCGGACCGGCACGGACACGACCACTGCGATCACGGTGCCATACACGACCGGCGGCACGGCGGTTTCCGGCACGGACTACGAGGCGCTGAAGGGTCAGCGGAACATCCCGGAGGGCAAGCAAGGTGTCGTTTTGCCGGTTTACGAAGGGTCAGCCGCCCCAACCAAACCGGCCAAGACGATCACGCTGACGATCCGGGCCGCCGCGGATTACAAGCTGCCGGTGGTACCGAGGGCGACCGTCAAGCTGCTGCCGCAGCCCAGCGGTGATTAGTGAAAAGGACCTACCCTCAGTGCCTGGCGATATGCTCCGGCTGTAGCGGGGGGGGGGGGGGGGGGCGGCGACCCCCCCCCCCCCCCCCCCCCCCCCCGCC
>CAXUFU010000471.1:0-2658 GCA_964250275.1 uncultured Chthoniobacterales bacterium
CGACCATCTGGCTCAGGTCGACGAACTCCATGTTCGAGGCCGCCGCCACCGCGCGGGCAATGTCCTCGGTGGTGACGATCTCCAGGTCCGTGAGCGCTTTGACCACGCCCAGATCCGAACCGAGCGCTTTATCTCGAGCCAACTCCAATTGGTGGCTGTTGATGAGCGACGAATCCAGGAGCAGCTCAACGATGTACTCTTCGTTTGGCGTCATCTGCTTGGGGGGAGACACGAAAGAACTTACATCAAAAGCTTAAGGCGCAGCCCGGTGGTGTCAACGCGTCCGCCCGATCATTTTACACCGGCGCGACCCGTGCTCAGTGGTCCTCGGGCCTGCCTCGGGTCGGATGCGCGGTCTTGATCAGGTCCAGCAACCGCTGCTTGGTGGTTGGCCGGGGCGGGGTCGGCCGCAAGCTCAACGCGAAAATGGAATTGAGCCGTTCGCATTCCTGGATCACCCGCTCCGCCGCCGGCCCCAGCGCGCGGCGGACCAGTTCAAATTCCTTGAGCTCCTCGTCGTCCAGGGCGCCGAGAACATACAAGCGGGCTCTGGTCTCGAACTCGTCAGAACTCATCGCGCATTCCTCGCAATGCTTCGCTGATTTTCTTGAGACCCAGTTCGAGCCGGGTCTTGATGGTCCCGAGCGGAATGCCGGTTTTCGCCGCAATCTCCCGCTGGCTCATGCCGTGATAAAACGCGAGATCGATGGCTTCGCGCTGCGCCACCGGCAAGTTGCCCAAGACCCCGAGAATAAGACGTCGCGTGTCCGACATTTCGATGTCGTCTTCGGTCGAATTGTGGACCCACGCGTCCGGCTGCTGCTCGGTTTCGTTTTGCAGCCTTTCCTCGGCGCGGGCGTACGCCTGTTTCTTGCGCAAGCGATCGATGGAACGGCGGCGGGTCAGGGTCACGATCCAGCCGAGCGGTTTGCCCTTTTGGGCTGAGTAATGGGCGGCCTGGTTCCAGATCTCCATGAAGATTTCCTGGAGCAGATCGTCCGCTTCCGCATCGTTATGGATGACGCCCATGATCAGAGACTTGAGGATCCCGCTATACCGATCGTACAACTGTTCCAAGGCCTCCGGCTTTCGTTCCTGAATGCCGATCATGAGGTGTTCATCACCCGCCGAGGTAGGTTCCGGCAGATGCGGGGTCTGGGCTTCCATAGAAGCCGAAGACTTAAACGCGAATCCGAAGTTTTGAAAGTGGGACCTCAGCAAAGCATCGGCGCTCTTTCCGCCCTTGGATGCCTAAGGGTGTCAGCGATGCCTTCCCGGAGCCGCGTCCCGAGCGACCAAAGTCGGGATGACTCTCCTGAGCCGGTCCCTGAATGTCTGGCGAGCGTGCCGATGGCTGGCGCGACCCGTCTTCAAGCAGGCTCACCCGGACAGCCAGGGACCGGTTTCAGGAGAGCCATGCCTACCTCAATCTAACTGTCCGGGCCGGGGCGCGGGACACCAGACAGCCAGGGGCACGACGGAGCGTGCCCGTCCAAATATTCGCGGTCGGCCTCCAAATCAAAACAGAACTCGCCACCGCGCCGCCTTTGCCTTTTCATCTACTTCCCGCACTCTCCTGCCGCCATGCCATCGCTGAACAAGAAATTCCCGCGCCTGCTGCCCACGCCGATCACCCGCAACATGCGGGTGGCCGATCTCATCGACGGCACGTTCAAAGCCTACAACGCCGCCCGCCTGAACGAGGCTTGCCGGCTCTTCAGCGGCCAAATGCTCGCCAACAACGGCACCGTCGGCCTGACGCTCACCGGGGCGCTGACCCCTGCCGGCTTGGGCCGTGCCGCCATCATTCCGCTGCTCAAAGCCGGCTTCGTCGATTGGATCGTCTCCACCGGCGCCAACCTCTACCACGACCTGCATTACGGGCTCGGCATGGAGCTGTACGCCGGTTCGCCATTTCTCGACGACATCATCCTGCGCAACGAAGGCGTCATTCGCATCTATGACGTCCTGTTTTCCTACGACGTTCTCCTGGACACCGACGCGTTTGTCCGCGAGGCGATCCAGGCGCCGGAGTTTCAGGCTGCCATGGGGACCGACGAGTTCCATTACCGGCTAGGCCGCTTCGTCTACGAACGCGAGAAGACGCTTGGCCTCAAGGAAACCAGCGTGCTCAGCGCCGCCTATCAATACGGCGTGCCGATCTTCACCAGCAGCCCCGGCGATAGCTCGATCGGCATGAACGTCGCGGCCATGAGCCTGCGCGACAGCAAGCTGTCTTTCGACGTGAACCGGGATGTCAATCAAACCGCCGCCATCGTGTACGACGCCAAGAAATCGGGCGGCACGTCGAGCGTTTTCATCCTCGGTGGCGGCAGCCCGAAGAATTTTATTTTGCAGACGGAGCCGCAGATCCAGGAGGTGATGGGCATCGAGGAACGCGGGCACGATTACTTCCTCCAGTGCACGGACGCGCGGCCGGATACCGGCGGCTTGAGCGGCGCGACGCCGGCCGAGGCAGTGAGCTGGGGCAAGATCGACCCCGGCAACCTGCCCGCCTGCGTGGTTTGTTACCTGGACTCGACGATTTCGCTGCCCTTGATTACGGCGTACGCGTTGAGCAAGCTGGCGCCGCGCCCGCGCAAAAACCTCTACGCGCGGCGGGACGAGATGCTAGCGGCGATCCGCGCGGAATACCTC
>CAXUFU010000472.1:0-2657 GCA_964250275.1 uncultured Chthoniobacterales bacterium
CAAGTAGCGGCGTGGGCAGGTGCTGACTGTTTGGACGGGCCCGCTCCGTCGTGCCTCTGACTGTCCGTCCCTCGAACGCTCAACCGTCGCCAGACAATCAGGGGCACGACGGACCGTGCCGTCCAGTGAGCTGGGAAGAACCACGCCGCCTCGCCCGTTGCGCGACGCGAGAGATTATTCCATCCTGGCAGCCCGCCGCTGGCGAAGATTACCTACACCTCTATGACACCCTTCGGCGAAAACATCTGGCTGCTGACGTATCCTCTCAAAAAGCTGGGCGCGGATGTGCGCCGGAACTCGACCGTCATCCGGCTGCAAACGGGTGAAATCGTCATCCACTCGACGGCGCCTTTTACCCCGGAAGATGTGGCGGAAGTCGGCCGGCTCGGCCAGCCGAAGTGGCTGGTCGACGCGATGCTGGACCACGACACCTTCGCCCAGGAAGGCCGCGCCGCGTTTCCGGAGGCGGTTTACCTGGGTCCGCCCGATTTTCAGGACAAGGTGGATTTTCCGGTGCAGCCGATTTTGCCGGCGCCGCCGGCCTGGGGCAGCGAGTTGGAAGCCATCGCACTCGAGGGCGTCCCGAGCTTGGAGGAATACGTGTTCTTGCACGCGCCCTCGCGCACGCTGATCACCTGCGATCTGGTCTTTAACTTTGGTTACGATGAACCCGCCTGGACAGAGTTTCTGCTCAAGCTGGCGGTTGGCTCCGAGCATCACCCCGGCATGTCCAAGCCCTTCAAAGGAGCGATCAAGGACGAAGCCGCCTTCAAGGCGTCGATCGGCAGGATGCTGGCGTGGGATTTTGATCGCGTGATCGTTGGCCACGGGGACCCGATCACCTCAGGTGGCAAGGAAAAGGTGCAGGCGATGTTACGGCAAGCAGGCTTCTAGACGAACCCTCCAAACAACGGTAGGGATGGCTCTCCTGAGCCGGTCCCTTGCTGTTTGGCAGGCGTGACCGTCGACATGGCTCGATTTCGTTTGGGACGATTGCCGTCTAGGTAGGGATGGCTCTCCTGAGCCGGTCCCTTGCTGTCTGGCAGGCATGACCGTTCCACGGCACGACGCACCTTCGGGAGCGGTTGCCGGACAGTCAGGGACCGGCTCAGGAGAGCCATCCCTACCGTTGTTTACGATCTTGCTGGCGACGCTGCTGCGTTAACGCTAAATACCTCAAGCCGCCTGCAATGCTTGATGTACGCCATCTCACTGTTCGCTTTCAGGAACCCAAAAGCCGCTCGGGCGCACCAGCCGCTGGCAAGATGGCGGTCGACGACGTCAGTTTTCGCCTTGCCGATGGCGCTACCTTGGCGGTAGTCGGAGAGAGTGGCAGCGGGAAAAGCGTTACCGCGTTGGCTTTGACCCGGCTGCTGCCGGAGCCGCCCGCCCGCTACGAAACGGGCGAGGTGTTGCTGGACGGCCGCGATCTGCTCCGCCTGCCCGAGCGCGAGTTGCGCCGGGTGCGCGGCGGCCAGATCGCCTACGTTTTCCAGGATCCGGCGACGTCCTTGAACCCCGTCTTTACCGTCCGCCAGCAAATGGCCGAAGTGCTGGCGCTGCATCGGCCCGACGTGCCGCACGACCGGCGCGCCCGCGACGCGGAAATCGTCCGGGCGCTCGCTGAGGTGCGGATCACCCGGCCTGAGCAACGGCTCGACGCTTATCCGCATGAACTCAGCGGCGGCATGGCCCAGCGGGTCGGCATCGCGATGGCGCTGGCCAGCCGGCCGAAACTGCTGGTCGCCGATGAGCCGACCACCGCCTTGGATGCGACGGTACAGAAGCAAATCATGTATCTGCTGCGCGAGCTCAAGAACACCCGCGGGATGAGCATCCTGTTGATCACGCACAATTTCTCGATCATCGGCGGCCTGGCAGACCAGGTAGCGGTGATGTTCCGCGGCCGCATCGTCGAATCGGGCCAGACCGCAGACGTCCTCGCCGCACCGCAACATCCTTACACGCGGGCGCTGCTCGATTGCATTCCGAAGCTCGGCTCGCGGCGCCGCCGGCTCGCCACGATCGACTACGCGGCCCTCTAACCGATGGAAGCCGCCCTCGAATGGTTCATCCGCTACCTGGCGACCGAACGCGGCCTCTCCGCCAATTACCAACTATCCGTGCGCCGCTCGCTCGAAGCGTTCGCCAAGTGGCTGCGCCGCGAGCATGCGGTGGCCGATCCGGCTGGCGTCACGCTACCGCTGATCGGCGCCTATCTTGCCGGCCGCAAGAAAGCCGGTCTGGCCGCGGGCTCGATCAAGCTGGAGCTCGTCGCTATCAAGACGTTCCTGCGCCACCTGCACGCGTCCGGCAAACTCGACGCGGATGTGGGCGAAACGCTGACCCTGCCTCGTCTGGAGCGTTACTTGCCGGAGACCCTCAATGAGGTGCAGGTGGAGCAGTTGCTCGACGCCGCGCCCCGGCGGGATGACGATCCGCTGGCCTGCCGCAATCGTGCCATGCTGGAACTGCTCTACGCGAGCGGTTTACGCATCTCGGAGCTGACCGGGGCGCGCCTGGAGAACGTCGACTTGGCCGACGGAATGATCCGGGTACTGGGTAAGGGGCAGAAGACGCGCCTGGTGCCGGTGGGAGCAAAAGCCCGCGAGGCGCTGACGCGTTACCTGGAGCACGGCCGCCCGAACCTGGTACGC
>CAXUFU010000473.1:0-2650 GCA_964250275.1 uncultured Chthoniobacterales bacterium
GTTAACGAGGCGGCGAGTTTATCAGAGCCGGAGCAAGACGCATTGGCCACGCTCCTCTTGGAGGAGATCGCCTCCGAGGTGCGCTGGAGCGATGCTTTTGCGCAATCACAGGACCAACTCGCCCGCCTGGCGCGCAACTCACTCTAGTACTTCAGCAACGCCGCCACGGGCACGTCGCCCAATTGGCCGCGCCCGTGCAGGAACTCGAGTTCGATCAGGAACAACACCGCCTGCGCCTTCCCGCCGAGTTTCTCGATGAGCTTGAGCGCCGCGGCCGCCGTCCCGCCCGTCGCCAGTAAATCGTCGATCAAGACCACGCGCTCGCCGGCCACAAAGGCGTCGGCGTGCATTTCCACCACCGCTTCGCCGTACTCGAGCGTGTAAGAAAACGTCTCGGTTTTGCCCGGCAGCTTGCCCTTTTTGCGAACCGGGATGAAGCCGACCCCCAGCACGTACGCCACCGCTGCCCCGAACAAGAAGCCCCGCGCGTCGACGCCGACGATCTTATCCACCGGGCCGCCGGGAAGCTCGCGGCAAATCTGCACGAAGCTGTCGATGACCAACCGGAAACACGCGGGATCCGCCAGGAGCGGCATGATGTCCTTGAAAACGATGCCGGGCTGCGGGAAATCCAACACGTCGCGCACGGCCCGGTAAAGCGGCGCGGGATCCAAAGCGGGGGAGACGTTCATGGCGGCGGGAGCGTAGCAGGAAAGACCTTGGTGTCGAAGGGGGATTTTCGCGGCTCCGCCGTGCCCGGTTGCAATCGGCACCGGAAGCTTTTAGCGTGCCGCCTCGCCCATGACGGACCGTTACATCCTGGCTGCTTCGACGCTCTGTTTTCTCCTGGGCTTTGCCTACACCATGTTCTCGCTGGGCGCGCGGCTCTACCGGTCCTCCCGGTTTAACCTGGGCGTCCTGACCGTCGGCTTCGGCTTGCAGACGGCGTTTCTTGGCCTGCGCGGACGGGAAGTCGGCCGCTGTCCGCTGACGAACCTCTTCGAAGTGATCGTCTTCTTGAGCTGGGCCATGGTCCTGTTTTACCTCGTCATCGGGACCACTTACCGGCTTTCGCCGCTGGGCATGTTCACGGCGCCCTGCGCCTTCGTGCTCCAGACCGTCGCCTTGATCGCGCCCATCGACACTCCGGCCCCGGCCCTGGCCCGCGCCGGCACGGTCAATCCCTGGCTGGAGTTTCATGCCGCTTTTTCCGTGCTGGCGTGCGGCGCCTTTGCCCTCGCGGGGATTGCCGGAGCCATGTACCTCTGGGAAGAGCGCCAACTCAAGACCCACCGCCTCAACGCTCTCTTTTTTCAACTGCCGCCAATGGCGGATCTGGGCTGGCTCAACTCCCGGCTGCTGACCGTCGGCTTTATCCTCCTGAGCGCCGG
The DNA here is from genome assembly GCA_964250275.1 of uncultured Chthoniobacterales bacterium. Taxonomy (GTDB): domain Bacteria; phylum Verrucomicrobiota; class Verrucomicrobiia; order Chthoniobacterales; family SZAS-18; genus CAXUFU01. Next base: position 1,392 of record CAXUFU010000473.1, read on the forward strand.
CCTGTGCGCGGGGATTGGCATGGGCGTGCCCAATTCGTGGCCGCACCTGCTCTGGGCAATGGTCATGTGGGTGCTCTACGGTTTTCTCGTGCAGGCGCGCTGGGGCGCCTGGAAGCTGGCGCCGCGGCGGGTCGCCAGCCTTTCGTTGGTCGCGTTTTCCATTGCGCTGCTGACCCTGGGCGGCTTGACGTTCGTGACCGCCTGAAGGCCTCACTTCCTACTCTCTTCTCGCGCATGCACATTGTTTGCTTCGGCCTCAGCCATCAAACCGCCGAGGTTGACGTGCGTGAACGCTTCGCCTTCGCCGACCGCGAGCTGCCGCTCGCGCTACGGCGGCTGCAAGAGCTCGAGGGCGTGCAGGAGGGGCTGATCTTGTCCACTTGCAACCGCGTCGAGCATTATGCCGTGCTCGACTCCAGCGCGGCTGCCTCCGCGCGGACCGGAGACTTGTTCCGGCGCTACTGCGCGGCGGAAGGCCACGTGGACCTCGACGAAAGCCACTTTTACCACCTCGAAGCTTCCGCTGGCGTCGCCCATCTTTTCCGCGTGGCCTGCGGGTTGGAATCGATGGTGCTCGGTGAAACTGAGATCCTCGGACAGGTCAAGCGCGCTTACCTGCTGGCCGCCGGCGCGGGCACCACTTCCCGGGTGTTAAATAAGCTTTTCCAGCGGGCCTTCCAGGTGGCCAAACAGGTGCGTTCGCAGACTTCTATCGGGCGCGGTGCGGTCTCGGTTGGGTCGGCGGCGGTGGATCTGGCGGAGAAACTCTTCGGGGACCTCGCTCGCTGCCGCGTTTTGATCCTAGGTGCCGGCGAAACCGGCGAAAAGACCGCGCGCCACCTGCTCTCCCGCGGCGTCCGCGCCGAACGGCTGTTGGTGGCCAACCGCTCGCCGGAACGCGCCGCTGCCTTGGCTGCGGAACTCGGCGGCCGCGCGGTGCCGTTCGATCCCTGGGAGCAGGAAGCCGGTGAGATCGATATCCTGATTACCTCGACCGCCGCCCCCGGGATCGTTGTCAGCAAGGAGCGCTTAGCCGCATTCATGGCCGGCCGGCGCAATCGCCCGCTCTTCGTCATCGACATCGCGGTGCCGCGCGACGTGGAACCAGCCGCCAACGATCTCGACGGCGTTTATCTCTACGACATCGACTCGCTGGAGGCGATCGCGCGCCAGGCAATGGCGTCGCGCCGCCAGGAACTGGATGCCTGCGCGAGGATCATTGACGCGCATGTGGTCGAGTTCGGGGCATGGTGGAACCG
>CAXUFU010000474.1:0-2650 GCA_964250275.1 uncultured Chthoniobacterales bacterium
TGGCTACAGATTTTCTTACTCTGCTCCGCGGAGCGGCATCCAAAACAAGGTAGGGGCGGGCTCTCCGAGCCGTCTCAAAACTGTCTGGAGAGCCTGCCGCAACCACGGCGCCTCCAGCAAACAAGTGGGATGGCTCGAAGAGCCCACCCCTACCTTGTGCAGGAACGGCAGCTTCGCTGCCTGTCCGGAAGACCCCTGCTGGCGCCAGTCAGAGGCTTGTCCTGACCGGAGCCAGCTCGAACTCCCCGTCATAGGTCTGGCCCGGTTCCAGCCTGATGAAACGATCCTGAAACAGGCTGGAACCCAGGTTTTGCTCGACCGGCAGATTCAACGCACTGGCGTAAAGCAGGCAGCCGCCCGCCTCCGCGTGGCCGCGCGCATGCAGCGGCATGCCATCGCTCAGCAAGCAAAGCGCGTAAGGCTCGCCCGGCGCTGACATGGTCAGCCAATCCAGGTTGCGCTTCGTTGCGCTGAAGGTCAGGTCGCGCGGGGTGGCGCGGCCCTCCGTCGCAGCGATGTGGCCGGGAGGATATTCGGTCCAGAGGCCATCGCGCCGCCACTGCATGTTGTCGGTTCCAGGAGGAAGTGGAATCTCCAGCCCCAACTCCCACACGCGCGCTTTGGGCGCGTCCCATTTTAGGTTCCACGAGACCGCGAGCGTGCCATCCGGGCGCAGGAGATAAGTCTCCACTAGCGACCCTTTGTGGCCCGGCGTCTCGGCTAGCGATACTTCGCTCGAGACGGTGATCTTCGCGTCGTTGCCGGCCATCGCGCCCTGCACGGCCGTGGTCTTCAAGCGGGGCGGCTGGCTGCTGATAAGGTATTCCCCTTCGGGATGTTCACTGAGGGAGTGATTGACGCCAAGATTCAAGAGAAAATTGCCTCCCAGCATCGGCTCGCTGCCCACGGTCCAGGAAGAAATCGCGCCGGTCGTTTTGTTGATCAAGAGCGTGGATTGTCCCACCGTTGCCCGGTAGCCGGCGCCATCTTCGGTGAGCTGCACGGCCGCGCCGCCGGCTTCCTTGGCGACGGCCGGAGCGGGAGGCAGCGCGTCCTTGGCCGTCAACCGGGTCATATACACCGAACGACCGTCGGGATGCACGAACTCCAGGCGCAAAGCGTCCATCCCCGGCACGGCCGGGAAACTGGCGGTGCCGGAGGAGCGCGGCGCGCCGGCCACGTGCTTTTCCCCTTGGTCCACCTGTTTGCCGCCGGCGAAAGCCTGCCAGCGGCAGGTCAGCTCGGAAAGATCGGTGAACGAGTAGCGGTTCTGGATCTGGACCGGGACGGAGTCGCCCGCGGCTTCAAACTGGCGCGCTTCGATGGTGACGGGGCTGTAGACCATCGCCACGTTAAAATACTCCGGCTTGATGTTCCGGTAACCGTCCAGGAAACCTTTGTGGTTATCGTGGCGCAGCCCATGGGCATCGACATCGGTGCGGTCGGGAAACTTGTCCTTGAGCCCCTGGTCCTGCCATTCCCAGATAAATGCTCCGAGCACGTGATCGGCCGGCCAGATCAGTTTCCACTGGGCCAGCAGGCCCTCGCCCCAGAGATCATGGGCAGCGTCGTCATAGTCGAACATGCTCATGGTGTAAAAAGTGTGCGGTCCCTCGGTGATCAACGCAGGCTTGGTTTGCCGCGCCGGGTTGGCGATGAGTTCGCGGAGCGCTTTGAGATCGGGATAATGGTAGTCCATGATCGGGACGGCCGGATTCAGCGCGGGATCGTGGTCTTCGGAGATAAAGGCGGGCCGGGTCGGATCGAGCCGGCGAACTTCCGTGAAGCCGGCGTTGTTCACGGGGCCGAAGCCGCTCTCGTTGCCGATGCTCCAAGCCAGCACACACGGCTTGTTTTTATCGCGGGCGTACGCCTCGTGGACGCGCTGCAAATAAGGCGCCAGGTAAGATTCTTTTTTGGGATCGGCCCAACAAAAAGGAATCTCATCGAGGATGTAAAAGCCCTTTTCGTCGCATAGCTCCAAAAAGCGCTCGGCATCGATGTAATGGCTAGTCCGGACGGCGTTGATGTTATCGGCCTTCATCAGCGTGGTATCGGTTTGCCACTCGTGTTCGGTGAGGGCATGGCCGAGCGCGGACCATTCCTCGTGGCGGCAGGTGCCGGTGCACTTGATGGGTACCCCGTTCCAGAGGAGCACGCCGTCTTTGATCTCGATCTGGCGGAAGCCGAACCGTTCCTGGGTGCGCTCGAGCGGCTTGCCGCCGGTCGAAAGGGTGCTCACCAGGTAGTAGAGGTTCGGCTTCTCCGCCGACCAGAGCTTCGGTGCGGCGACATGCTGGGAAAGCGGCACGACCGCCTTGCCCGCGGCGTCGAGCGTGCCAGTGCCGGTCATTACCGGCGTGGCGGCCTTCGTGCCGTCGCGGTCGAAGAGTTGGCTGTCGACCTGGAAAGGTTGCCCGGGAGCGCCGGCGACGTGGATCGAGGCATCGAGTGTGGCGTCGGCGTGGTTTTCGTCCAGGGTCGTGGTCAGAAGGGCATCATCGACATGGGTGGGCGGCAGCGCCAGGAGGTAAGTCTCGCGGTAAATGCCGCCCAAGGCCCAGTAATCGCCGGTGTCGAGATCGACCGAATCCGCGATTTTGCACACGCGCACCGCGAAAAGGTTTTTTTCGCCCGGCCGGATAAAATC
>CAXUFU010000475.1:0-2649 GCA_964250275.1 uncultured Chthoniobacterales bacterium
CCTACACTCCCAATCAGCCGGAGGTCGCCCAGGGCCGCCTCGAAGCTTTGCTCAACTTCCAGACCATGGTCTGCGACCTGACCGGGCTCGCCATCGCCAATGCTTCCCTGCTCGACGAGGGTACCGCCGCCGCCGAGGCGATGCACCTGTGCTACGCCATGCGCGGGCAAGCCGGCACCCGCAGCACGTTTTTCGTCTCGTCCGCCTGTCATCCGCAGACGATCGCGGTGGTGCGCACGCGGGCGGAGCCGCTCGGGATCGGTGTGGTGGTAGGCGACCATCGCCAGGTGGAAATCGGGCCGGAAACTTTTGGCGTCCTGCTACAATACCCCGCGACCAACGGCGAGATCTTCGATTACAAGGCGTTCATCGAGCAAGCGCACGCGGCCGGCACGTTGGCGGTGGTGGCGGCCGATATCCTCGCCCTTTGCCTCTTGCGGCCCCCGGGGGAATTTGGCGCGGACATCGCAGTGGGCAGCACCCAGCGTTTTGGCGTACCGCTGGGCTTCGGCGGTCCGCACGCCGCCTATTTTGCCACGCGCGACGAGTTCAAGCGCCAACTGCCGGGGCGCCTGGTCGGCGTCTCCAAGGACGTGCACGGGCAGCCTGCCTACCGGCTGAGCCTCCAAACCCGCGAGCAACACATCCGCCGCGACAAGGCGACGAGTAACATCTGCACGGCGCAGGTGCTGCTGGCGGTGATCGCGTCCATGTACGCGGTCTACCACGGGCCGGCCGGTTTGCGCGAGATTGCCCAGCGCGTGCATCGCTTGACGGGCGTCCTGGCGGCGGGGTTGCGCCGGCTGGGCTTTACGGTCGGGCCGGAGCCGTTCTTCGACACGCTGACGGTGTCGGTCGGCCCGGGCCGGGCAGCGGCGGTGCAGCGGGAGGCAGCCGCCAAACGGATCAACCTGCGCGTCATCGACGCAGACACGGTCGGCGTTTCGCTCGACGAGACGGTTGACCTGGCTGACTTGCAGGATCTCTGGACGGTCTTCCACGGCGGGCAGGCGCTCGGCTTCGATCCGGTCAGCTTCGCGGAAGAGATCACGGTGCCGGAGTATCCGCTCTTGCTGGCGCGCACCAGTGAGTTTCTGACTCACCCGGTCTTCAACCGCTACCACACGGAGACGGAGATGCTGCGTTATCTGCGCCGGCTGGAATCGCGCGATCTGTCGCTGACCACTTCCATGATTCCGCTGGGCTCGTGCACGATGAAGCTCAACGCCACGACCGAGATGTTCCCGGTGACGTGGCCGGAGTTTGGCCGGCTGCATCCTTTCGCGCCGGCGGAGCAAGCCGAGGGCTACCGGATCCTCGCGCAAGAACTGGAGAAATGGCTGGCGGAGATCACGGGTTTCGCGGCGGTTTCCCTGCAACCCAATGCGGGCAGCCAGGGCGAGTACGCCGGGCTGCTGGCCATCCGCGCCTACCACGCCGCACGCGGCGACGCGGGGCGCAACGTCTGCCTCATCCCGACGAGCGCGCATGGGACGAACCCGGCCAGCGCCGTCATGGCGGGTTGCCGGGTCATCGCGGTGAAGTGCGACGTGCAAGGCAACATCGATCTGCGGGATCTGCGCGCCCGCGCGGCCGAGCATCGGGCTGAGCTCGCCGCGCTCATGATCACCTACCCTTCCACGCACGGGGTTTTCGAAAGCACGATCCGCGAAATTTGCCGGGTCGTGCACGAGCACGGCGGCCAGGTGTACATGGATGGCGCCAATCTCAATGCGCAGGTCGGGCTTTGCCGCCCGGGCGATGTCGGCGCGGACGTTTGTCACCTCAATTTGCACAAGACGTTCTGCATCCCGCATGGCGGCGGCGGGCCGGGGGTCGGGCCCATCGGCGTGGCCGCGCATCTGGCGGAGTTTCTGCCCGGCGATCCGCGGGAGCAAAACGCCCGCGCCGTCTCGGCGGCGCCGCTGGGCAGCGCCAGTATCCTGGTCATCTCGTGGCTCTACATCGCGATGATGGGCCGCGACGGCCTGCCAGAGGCCAGCAAGCTCGCGATTCTCAACGCCAACTACATCGCCAAACAGCTCGAGCCGCATTACCCGGTGTTGTACAAGGGCAACGACGGCCTGGTCGCCCACGAGTGCATCCTGGATTTGCGCGGCTACAAGGCAAGCGCCGGCATCGAGGTCGAGGACGTGGCGAAACGGCTGATGGATTACGGGTTCCATGCTCCGACCGTTTCCTGGCCCGTGGCCGGCACGGTGATGGTCGAACCGACGGAGAGCGAGTCCAAGGCAGAGATGGATCGTTTCTGTGATGCGCTGATCGCCATTCACGGCGAGATCAAGGCGATCGAAGCCGGCGAGGCGGACCGGATCGATAACGTGCTCAAGCACGCTCCGCACACCGCCTTCGCGGTGAGCGCGGACGAGTGGCCGCACAGCTATCCGCGTTCGGCGGCCGCTTATCCCGCAGCCCGTTTGCGCGAGCACAAGTTCTGGCCTTCGGTTGGCCGCATCGACAGTGTTTACGGCGATCGCAACCTGGTTTGTTCCTGCGTGCCGATGGACGAGTACGAGGACTCGTAAACAAAGGTAGGGATGGTGGTAGGGATGGCTCTCCCGAGCCGGTCCCTGGCTGTCTGGCAGACGCGCTGTGGGGAAGGGGCGCGCCAAGTAAACGGCGCGTTCC
>CAXUFU010000476.1:0-2637 GCA_964250275.1 uncultured Chthoniobacterales bacterium
TCCCGGCTCCGGGCGCTCCCGCCGGCGGGACTCCTCCTCTTCCAGCCACCGTACGACCGGTGACACTGGCGGACCCGGCAGACGACCGCGAAATTGTTCTAAGACTAGGCGAGGTCTTGCGCGCGCTGCCGGCAGCGTTCTTGACCGGAGATCCGGCCGGGGTGCCGGACGACGCTTCGCTCACGCTTCCCTTCCGCCTCATTGCGCCGCAGCTAGCCAGCGGCCGCGTCACGATTGCTTTCGGCGCGTTTTTGGAAGCCATGCCGGCGGAGTACCGGAGCTTGCTGGACGGCGAGGCGGAACTCCCGGAAGTGCCGCTTCCTTTGCCGGAGATCTTTCAAAATCTGCCGGCGAGCGCGCTTTCCATCCGGGCAGACCAGGTGATAGAGGAGACCGGCTCCGGCTATTTAACGCCTTTTAGCCAGAAGGCCGAAGAAGACGCCAAACGTTTTGGCCTGGATGAAGCCGCCGCAGCGGAACCCGTGGCCGAAGCGCCTGCCGAAGAGGCAGTCCAAGCAACGATCGCGCCGGAGCCCGCGCCAGACATAGAGTCCGAGGCTTTGCCGGCGCTCCTGGTTGAGCCCGGGCAGTTAGTGGAAGCAACGGAAGATGACCCTGTGCCGGCAGCCATCTTCGCGGAAGAGATTTCACCTGTGCTGCCGTCGGCGCAGGCCCCGGCGACCGAGGTCGCGTCCGAGGAGCAAAAGCCGGCCGCACTGCCGGCGGCAACCGCTCTGGCCGCCCCGGTGCGAGATGAGCCGAAGCCGATTGTTGCGCCGGTGCCGGATGTCCCGCGGCCGGTGCCGGCGAGCCACGCCGGTTCAGCCGCGGAAACCGCCTTGCAAAAACTCTTTATGACCGAAGACGAACTCGACGCCAAGACAGTGGTCAAACTGGTCAGCCAGTTGCCAGGAATCAATGGTTGCACGGTGATGTTTGGCGACGGCTTGCGCCTGGCCGGCAACTTCCCGGAAAACGGGCATGCAGAAGGCTTCAGCGCCATGTCGCCGCCCTTTTACAAGCGGACGATGAACTTCGCCTCGGAGCTGAAGTTGGGCGCACTGCAAGCCTTCACCATTTACACCGAGACCGGTTTGCTTAGCTTCTTCATGCACGACGATATCTGCATGAGCGTCCGCCACGCGGGACGCGGGTTCCTGCCGGGTGTGCGCGAGAAACTGGAAACCGTCACGCGCGAGCTCGCCCAGATGTACTCCGCGCCCTCCGCCAGCGTCGCCAACTAATTTCCGCACCTTCGTCCGCCGCCACTATGTCCATCATCAATTACGCCAGCAAGGAGATCCAGTTTAAGATCGTTTACTACGGACCGGCGCTCTGCGGCAAAACGACGAACCTGGCTTACATCCACTCCCGCATCAATCCGGACAACCGCGGCGATCTCGTCTCGTTGGCGACGGCGGCCGACCGCACGTTGTTCTTTGACTTCCTGCCGCTCAACGCGGTCGTGATCAAGGGGTTCAAGACCAAGTTCCAGCTCTACACGGTTCCCGGACAGGTCATCTACAACGCCACCCGGCAACTGGTCTTGCGCAGCGTCGATGGGCTCGTGTTCGTGGCGGATTCTCAGTGGGACAAAATGGAGGAGAACGTCGAGAGCTTCAAAAACCTCGAAGACAATCTGGCCAAGCAAAACATCTCTTTCGACGAGATCCCGTACGTCGTGCAGTACAACAAACGGGATCTGCCGAACGTGGCGCCGGTCAATTACCTGGAGTTCCTGCTCAACAACCGCAAAAAGCGGGTACAAAGTTTTGAGGTGGTTTCCAGCACCGGCCAGAATGTTTTTGCGGCCCTCAACGCCGTCTCCCAGTTGTTATTGCACAAGTTCAACCGGGAGAGCGAACCAACCAAAACGCCGAAGGCCGGCAGCGTGCCGGCGAATTATTAATCGCAAATGTGGCTGGTCCGCCGACTATCTAGCCGCGGGCACCATGAATCTGCCGCCCTGGCCTCGGTTGTTCGCTGAAACTCACGTCTGATTGCGCTTCACTCTATGGATTGTATTCCCATACTCACCATCGAAGACGTCGCGCATATCGACGCCGTCTTGCAGGACTATCTGCAAAGATCCGAAAGTGACCTGACGGTCATCATCGACAAAGGCGGCAACGTGATCTCGCAGTGCGGCGATCACGAGGTCGAGGTGATGGACGTCGATCACAAGGTGATCGACGTCACGATCATCGCTGCGCTCGCGGCCGGGAGTTTTGCTGCGACCAAAGAGCTTGCACGGCGCATCGGCGAGGTCGAGTTCAACGCGCTGTATCATCAGGGTAACGGCAGCCACATTTTCATGAACTCGGTCGACGACGATACGATCATGATCACGGTGTTTGGCCAGGAGACCACGGTTGGCCTGGTGCGTTTTTACGCCACGAGTGCGTGTCAGAGCCTGGCGGCGCTGTTGAGCGAGTTGCGGGAGAAACCGCAGATCGCGTCGTTCCGCTTCGACGCGGCGGACATCGTCTCTTCGGCCATGCTGGAGACCGACGGCGTCCAGCCGTAATTCGTAACCAAGGTAGGGATGGCTCTCCGAGCCGGTCCCTTGCTGTTTGGAGGGCGGGCCACTTACGTTGCAGCGCCAGCGCACTTAGATCCCTGCGGAGCGGCATCCAG
>CAXUFU010000477.1:0-2627 GCA_964250275.1 uncultured Chthoniobacterales bacterium
GAAACGGCGCCATCCCGGCAGGCGAAGCGCCCGGCCTACAATACCGGAACGCCCCTATCTCAGCGCCACTCAAGACCGACCCTTATCATCCGCGATAGATGAATAAACGCATCCAATCTCCGCGAGTATGCGCGTAGGTATAGCTGTTAGTGCATTGGCAGCGTAAACCTTTGTTTGGTTTGGCAATCCCAAGGCCATTGCGTCACTAGCTACTTGCACCGAGGATGCCACCTCCTGGAAGTTGCCCCCCATGAAAAAACGTTTACCCCTCCTTTCTTTGCTCACCCTATCCTCCTCATTGATTCACCTGACGCACGCCGCTGACGCCCTGCCGCGCAGCACGCCGGAGGCGCAGGGGATTTCTTCGCAGGCGGTGCTGGATTTTGTCCAGACGGTCGACCAGAAAATCAACACCCTCGACAGCTTCATGATCGTGCGGCACGGCGACGTGATCGCTGGCGGATGGTGGGCGCCCGCGGCATCGGACAAACCGCACATCCTGATGTCGCTGAGCAAGAGCTTTACCTCCACGGCGGTCGGGCTGGCGATCGACGAAGGCAAGCTTTCCCTCGACGATAAGGTGCTCAAGTTTTTCCCCGCTGACGCGCCGGCGGACCCGTCGGACAACCTCAAAGCTCTGAGCGTACGCGATCTGCTCACCATGACCGGCGGCCACGACACCGAGCCGAAAGCTGCCGTTAAGGACGAACCGACCGTGAAACAGTTCCTGGCGCATCCGTTCGTCCATAAACCCGGCACCCACTTCCAGTACAACACCATGGGCACGTACACGCTGTCGGCCATCGTCACCAAGGCAACGGGGCAAACCGTGCTAGACTACTTGAAGCCGCGCCTGTTCGAGCCGCTGGGGATCGCGAACTCGGAATGGCAAGCCAGCGCGGAAGGTTACTCGCTTGGCGGGTATGGGTTGAAGCTGCGGACCGAAGACATCGCCAAGTTCGGTCAGCTCTACCTGCAAAAAGGCGAGTGGCATGGCAAACAACTCATCCCGCGCAAGTGGGTCGAGCAGGCGACGAGCTACCAGGTGCCCAACGCCCAGTCTGACCATGCAAACATCGGGACCGATTGGCAGCAGGGGTACGGTTATCAGTTCTGGCGCTGCACGCACGACGCCTATCGCGGCGACGGCGCGGGCGGGCAGTTTTGCGTCGTCATGCCCGACCAGGACGCGGTCATCGCAATCACGGCGCAGGGGGCCGACATGCAGGCCGAATTAAACGCTATTTGGGACAAGCTGCTGCCAGCCTTCCAAGCGGCGCCACTGCCGGAGGATCCCGCCACCCTGGAGAAACTCAAGCAGGCGGTAGGACAACTCAAAGCGCACCCGGCGAAGTGAGACGCACCATGCCTACGGGTCTGTACCTTTCGACCTGGCGAACTGATCGGTAGCTTGCCGCATGGGCGTTCAAGATAGTCCAGACGAACCCTGCCCGAGCCGAACTCTTCCGCAAACGCCGGTGGCATCCCCCGCCGGGCAGTCGAGTCTGTCCCGGAGCAACCAGACTAGACGGACGAAACAAACGGCGGCATACTGTTAGGCGTCCTTTCCGCGATCTCTGCATGACCGACCGCCCTGACATCCGCCTGTTGCTCGTGGAGGACAATCCCGGCGACGCCCGTTTGGTGCGGGAGCATCTGGCGGAGGTCGATGGAGGCCAGCGTTTTTGTCTGGCAGACGCACCGACGCTCGCGCAGGCCGCGGCGGTGGTGGCGCACGGACCGTTTGACATCGTGCTGCTGGACCTCAGTTTGCCGGATAGCTCCGGGCTGGAGACGCTGGCCCATTGGCGCACCATCTCGCCCGATCTGCCCGTGATCGTTCTGACGGGCTCTGACGACGAGGCGCTGGCCATCGCCGCGGTCCGGGAAGGCGCCCAGGATTACCTCGTCAAGGGGCGCATCGACGGAGGGTTGCTGGCGCAGGCCATCCGCTACGCCATCGAGCGCAAGCACGTGCAGGAAGATCTCGAGCGCGCCAAGGCCGATCTCGAACGCCGCGTCGAGGAACGCACGGCGGAGCTGCGCGAGATCAACGCGCAACTGCAAAGCGAAATCATCGAACGGACCCTAGCCCAGCAGCAAGCCGCCGAGTTGTTGCAGCGCGAGCAAGCGGCGCGCTTGCTCGTGGAAAGCGCCAACCGCAGCAAAGACGAGTTCCTGGCCGTGCTCTCGCACGAACTGCGCACCCCGCTCAACGCCATTCTTGGCTGGGCGGAGATCCTGCACGGCGGCGACTCCAGCGCCGCGGAAGTTCGCGAGGGGGTGGAGATCATTGAGCGCAACGCCCGCGCCCAAGCGCGCCTGGTGGAAGACGTGCTCGAAGTTTCCCGCATCATCTGCGGCAAGGTGCGGATCACCCCGGCGGAGATCGATTTGGCGGCTGTGATCGACGCTGCCATGACCAGCGCGCGCCCGGCCGCGACCGCCCGCGGGGTGATCTTGCAACGGCAGGGCGAAGATACCGCGCTGCCCATCTTCGGCGATGGCGATCGCCTGCAACAAATCCTCTCCAATCTCCTCTCTAACGCCATCAAGTTCACGCCCCGGGGCGGCAGCGTCTCCGTGGACTGCCAGCGGGTGGATCATCACGCGGAGATCAGCGTGCA
>CAXUFU010000478.1:0-2626 GCA_964250275.1 uncultured Chthoniobacterales bacterium
ACCGCGGGGCGGAGGGATAATGTTTCCTACTTCGGTCCGTTAGTTCTCTATCTTCAATCCCGACTTGTAATATGCCTGCCAAAGTTTACTCCGATAAGGACGCCGACCTCAAAATCCTCGCCTCTAAAACGTGCGCCGTCATCGGCTTCGGCTCGCAGGGACATGCGCACGCCCTCAACCTCAAGGACAGCGGCATGAACGTCGTCGTCGGCTTGTATCCCGAGAGCGCGTCGCGCGCCGTGGCGGCGGAAAAAGGGCTCGCGGTGCTGGATACGGCCGAGGCCGTGCGCGAAGCGGACGTCATCTTCCTGGCGGTGCCCGACCTCAAAATTGCCGAGGTGTACGAAAAGGACATCGCGCCGCATCTGACGAAAGCCAAGACGCTCCTGTTCAGTCATGGGTTTGCCATCCACTTTCAGACCATCGTACCGCCAAAGAATGTCGACGTGATCATGGTAGCGCCCAAAGGTCCGGGACACATCGTGCGCCGGCAGTATGTCGAAGGCAAAGGCGTCCCGGCGCTGATCGCGATCTTCCAGAATCCCAGCAAACAGGCGAAGAAGGTCGCGCTGGCGTGGGCCAAAGGGATCGGTGGGACGCGCGCCGGGGTGATCGAGACGACCTTCAAAGAGGAGACGGAGACGGATCTGTTCGGCGAACAAGCCGTGCTCTGCGGCGGAGCGACCGCGCTCATCCAGGCGGGCTATGAAACGCTGGTCGAAGCGGGCTATCAGCCGGAGATGGCGTATTTTGAATGTCTGCACGAGCTGAAGTTGATCGTCGACTTGATCAACGAAGCCGGCATCAGCGGCATGCGTTTTTCGATCTCGGAGACGGCCAAGTACGGCGACGTGGTCAGCGGCCCGCGCGTGATCAACAAGGCGGTCAAAAAGGAAATGGGCAAGGTGCTCAAGGAGATCCAGAACGGCAAGTTCGCCAAGCAATGGATCAAGGAGCACAAGACCGGTCGGAAGAACTACACGAAGTTGCTCAAAGCCGGCGAAACGCACCCGATCGAGAAAGTCGGCGCCCGGTTGCGCGGGATGATGCCGTGGATCGAGCACAAGAATCTGAAAGGGCCGCAGGCAGCGTATTAGGACGGTGTTGGCTTTCCGTCTCCGCCTGTTGCGGGGGGGGTTTGGCGGGGGAAGAGGGGTTTGCGGCGGTCTATGCCCGTCGAAAGCGTCTTTCCAGGTATGGCCCCGCCGACGGTCATAGACCGCAGGTACGGCCCCGCCGACGGTCATAGACCGCCGCTACAGGCAGAGATAGTCGCGCAGCCTATGTCCATCGACGACCATCTCTGTTTACCGCTTAAGGCAGGCAGGACGCCCGCACTACCCGGGAACAAGACGCCCTAACCCATGTTTGAACTCCTCCACCAGGAGACCACCTCCCGGGCGCGGCGGGGGCGGCTGACCACCGCGCACGGCGTGGTCGAAACACCGGTCTTCATGCCGGTGGGCACCCAGGCCACGGTTAAGGCCGTCAGCCCGGCGGAATTGCGCGAGCTGCGCACGCCCATCATCCTCGGCAATACCTACCATCTCTTCGTCCGCCCTGGTCTCGACGTGATGCGCCACTTCGGCGGGTTACACGAGTTCATGCGTTGGGATGGCCCCATCCTGACCGACAGCGGCGGCTTTCAGGTCTTCTCGCTGGCGAAGATCCGCCGCATTGCCGAGGAAGGCGTCCACTTCCAAAATCACCTCGATGGCACCCCGACGTTCATCGGCCCCGAGACTGCCATGGAAATCCAGTCGGTGTTGGGCAGCGACATCAACATGGCGTTCGACGAGTGCCCGCCCTACCCTTGCGAGTACGATTACGCCGCCACGTCGCTGGAGCTGACCCTGCGCTGGGCGCAACGTTGCCGCGACTGGGCCGCGGACCATCCGCGGAGCGAGACGACCGGCCGGCCGCAACTGCGCTTTGGCATCGTGCAAGGCGCGACGTTTGCCGATCTGCGCGAGCGCGGCGCGCGGGAGTTGGCGGCGATGGATTTCGACGGGTACGCCATCGGCGGTGTTTCGGTGGGTGAACCGGAGACCGAAATGATGTTGGCCATCGAGCGCAGCGAGCCTTTTCTGCCCGCCCACAAGCCGCGTTACGCGATGGGCTTGGGCACGCCGCCGCAGATGCTCGAGATGATCGCGCGGGGCGTCGACATGTTCGACTGCGTGTTGCCGACGCGCATCGCGCGGCACGGCACGGCGTTTACCAGCGCGGGCACGCTCAACTTGCGCGGCTCGGCGTATATCCAGGACAAGGATCCCATTGTGCCCGGCTGCGTTTGTCCGGCCTGCCGGGAGTTTTCGCGCGGTTATCTGCGCCATCTGCTCAAGGCGGAGGAGATCCTGGGCTTGCGGCTGGTGGGACTGCACAACCTGCACTTCTATCTGGACCTGATGCAACAGACCCGGGACGCGCTGGAGGCGGGAACATTCGCGGCTTTTCGGGCCAAGTTTGTCAGCGGCTATAAGCCGCAGAAACTGGAAGCGCTTCCAACATAAAGGTAGGGATGGCTCTCCTGAGCCGGTCCCTGACTGTCCGGCAAGCCTGCGGAGACTTACGGATCACGCCAACCGAACGGCGCACGATCCATCATGCTTGGACGGGCACGCTC
>CAXUFU010000479.1:0-2622 GCA_964250275.1 uncultured Chthoniobacterales bacterium
GCAACGAATCCAATCCTAACCATCCTTCGGTGTCATTTTCCCGTGAGGCAACGCGACCGCCCGGGTCCTAGTCCGGCTGGCCGTTCTGAAAAGCGTGCACCATGCGCCGCACGACGCCGGACATGCGCGTCTGCGGCTCCCAACCCAAGTCACGAGCGGCCTTGGCCGGGTTGCCCCAGCCTTTTCTCAGATCGGTTGGGCGCAACAAAGTGGCGTCGGTCGTGACGTGCTCGCGCCAATCGAGGCCCACGCTGGCAAACGCTTCCGTCACGAAGTCCTGCAGCGGCCGGCTTTCCCCGGTCGCGATCACGTAATCGGACGCAGCCGGCTGTTGCAGCATCCGGTGCATGGCGTCGACAAACTCCGGCGCCCAACCCCAATCCCGTTCGACGACCAGATTACCCAGCGTCAGCTTGCCGCCGCCCTCGCGGGCGATCCGGCAGGCGCCCGCGACGATTTTCTGCGTGACGAAGCGTTCCGGGCGCAGGGGCGATTCATGGTTAAAGAGGATGCCGGAGCACGCGAACAATCCGTAGGCCTCGCGGTAGTTGGCCACGGCCCAGAAGGCGGTCGCCTTGGCCAGGGCGTAGGGGCTGCGCGGCTGAAACGGGGTGCTTTCGTCGGCCGCTTGGGCGCCAGTGTCGCCAAAGCATTCGCTGGAGCAGGCGTTGTAGAACCGGGTGGGATCGCCACGAAAGCGCAGCACCTCCAGGATGTTCAACGTGCCGACCGCGATGCTTTCCAGGGTCTCGACCGGCTGCTCGAAAGAGAGGCTGACGGAGGTTTGGCCGGCGAGATTGTAGACTTCCGCCGGCTGCACCTTGGCCATGGTTTGGAGCACGCTGCGGAAGTCGTTGATGGCCGTGGAAGTCAGCCGGACATCGCCGCGGATGCCGAGCCGATCGAGGTTGCCAAAGGAGGCGACCTGGGCGTCACGCGACGTGCCGACGACCTCGTAACCGCGTTCGAGCAACAGCCGGGCAAGGTAAGCGCCATCCTGGCCGGAGATGCCGAAGATCAGTGCTTTAGGCATGGGGCAAAGGAGCGCGTCCGGCCTCTGAGTTCCCGGCGAGGGCAGCGGAAGGGGCACCGGCGGCAGGCGGCGCGAGTTGCAAGCGCTCGTCGCCCGCCAGGATTTCACCCAGGACCGGCCAACCCGCGATGTCCATTGCCTGAAAACTGTGCAGGTACACGGCCACGGCTTCAGCCGGGTGCTTCGCCAGCAACCCATCGACCGCCGCATGCACTTTCTCCGCGGGCGGCGCAGGCGGCAGGTTGTCGATGCCGCCGTTGTCCTCGTGCGCGATGCCGAGTGCATCGAGAAAATCGCACAGCATGGGCGCCTGCGTGCCCATCAGCCACATCTGCAACAGATTGGCCCCGATCTGCTCCGCCGCCGGACGGGCCAAAGCGCCTTGCAGCCACTGGTAACGCTCCTCCCGCGGTTTGCGCTCGACGAACTGCGGCCGGAGCTTGCGTTGCGCCGCCAGAGTCTGGATCGCCATGCGGTAGGTGGGTTTATCGGCTTCCTGCAGGTGGGAAAAAACCTGTGCCGCCAATCCTGGCGAGAGGCGTTGAAAGATTTGGGCGGCGTTCATCGGCACATGCTTAGCACAGCGGCTCCCGAGGGGCAAAGCACCACCGGTCGCAGATACGCTCCCCTCCGCTCAGCAGCCCACGACCGCGATGCGATGCTTTTGCGCGAGCCCGGCAATCCCGTCGCTTTCCAGCAGCAGCGTTTTGCCGGCTTCGACGGCGATCACACTCAGCCGCGCCTCCGCAGCCGCCGCCAACGTCCGCGGACCGATGACCGGCACGTCGAAACGGAAGTCCTGTTCCGGCTTGGACACTTTCGCCAACACGGCGCCGCCCTTGCCGCCAGCCAGGGCCCCGCCGCGCCGGATGCAACTGTCCGTGCCCTCAAAAGCTTCCACGGCCAAAACCGTGCCGTGGCGCACCACCACCGCTTGGCCGATGTCGAGCGCGCTCACCTGCCGCGCGATGCGCATGGCAAAGGCCGCGTCTTCCAACTGCCGCTTGCCCGGCGCCGGACCCGCCAAATGCCCAGGCCCGGCGAGCAGATGCTCCAGGTACGTGGTGGCCGGCAGCAGAAAGACGCCGGCTTTGGCCAACTCGTCGGCGATCGCGCCGAAAAGGCTGGCGGCATTGCGTTCGCGCAATTTGCCCAGCAGGAGCAACGCTTTGAGGTCGGGCCGCAGATCGAAGAGATTCTTTGGCGCGATTTGTCCGGCCATGATCGCCCTCGTGGTGCCGTGTTGCGTAAAGAACGTCAGCATGCGTCCAAGCTGCCCCACCCGCAGCCAGCCGGTTTCGTCCACCAGGTCAGCCAGTCCCGGGTCGGTTTCATTTTCGAATGCCACGGCCACGATGCGTTTCACGCCGGGCCGCCCGCGCGAGCAACAGGGGATAGTTCCCGCTGCCGGCGATCAAGCCGAGGTCAGCAGTCGGGTCGTCCGCAGTCATCGAAATGCAAAGCTAGGTTTCGTGGACGAAGAGAGATTCGACGGTGATAAATAGCCGCCATTACTGTTTACGCCAGTCAATCAGCAGCGAAGCTGCTCGTCGAAAAGGTAGGGATGGATCTCCGATCCGGTCCCTGAC
>CAXUFU010000480.1:0-2612 GCA_964250275.1 uncultured Chthoniobacterales bacterium
TGGCAGGCGGAGCGCCCGCCCTACAACTCGGAGGCCGCCTCAGCAAAGGGCAAGTCGCTACAGACCTTCTTACTCTGCGCTAGGGATCGATAAAGTAGACCCGGCTCGGCGTCAGCGACCTCTGCAAAGGGTCGGCGCCAGCCGGCGGCAGAAACGCCGTCACCTGAGGGATACTCGCGTATGCACGGAAAATGTAGTCCTCGAGCAGCCGGTTGAAAAGGAGGGGTGGCAAGGCCGCCTTGGCCTTTTGCAGCGCCGCGGCGCCGGCGTCGCTGTTGCCTTGCTGCAAAGCGAGTGCGGCGTCGCTCAAGTCCCAGTAGCCCGCTGAATCAGCCGTCGCCGTGAGGTCTGTGGCCGCGGAGCGCGCATCGACCGGCAGGTTCCCCTCCACCTGCGAGAGCCGAATCTTGTAAGCGATATACTCCCGCATATCCATGTCCTCGACTGGCCCGATCGGATAACGCGCCAGCGCCTCGTTGAACGCGACGATTGCTTGCTGCATGTGCCCTTCGCGCCGCAGCGATTCCCCGCAAAGCCGGAAATTCTCCGCCTCAAATGGTTCCGCCAGCGTTGAGCGCCGGAAAGACTCCGTCGCCAGGGAAAATTGACGCTCCCGCGCGTAAGTAAAGCCCAGCGCGTTTTCCACCAGCACCAACTGCTCGCCTGTCAGGGCCGGGGAAACCAGCCGCCCGAGCGAAGACTGGGCGTCGGCATACCTCTGTCGGCGCGAGACGAGGAGGTTCAGGTAAGCCTCCAAGCCAGGCAACGGACCGGCATGCGCCTGCAGGGTCTTCCCCAACTCGCTTGCTTTGTCCACATCGCCCGCCTGGTCGGTTTCCAGCACGCGGTCGAGTTGCGCCACATCCTCCTCAGACCAAATAGGCGGCCGGGGAGCAGCCGAAGTGCCGGAAACCCCGGCGGCCGGAGTCGACGAGCCGTGGCCGGAAGTCCACCGGCCCGCCAGAAATGCGGCGCCAGCCACCACCAACAGAAGCGCCGAGTAGAGCAACCCGAGCTCCCGGCGCGGCAGCGCGGTATCCGTCGGCGTCCACCAAACGATCGAGCCGGCGGCCGACGCGGGAGCGCCCTCGGTTTTCCCGGCTGGTTTGGGCGCGGAAGGGTTGGCCGGAGGCGCCGGCGCCGCGATCTGCGCCGCGGCGGCTTCCGCGCCGGAAAGCGGCGACGGTTTTTCGGGGGCGGCAGGCTTCTTGTCCTTGAAACGGAAAATCTTGGCTTCCTTCGGGGGCGCTGCCACGGCGCCTTTTTTTTCCATCAAGCTGGCGAGCAATGAACTCAGCAGCACGATTTGCTCGTCCTGGGAGCCAGCCGGCGCCTCGCTTTCCGCCTGGCGGTGGCGGTTCTTGCGGCGCGGAAATTCCGGCGTTTCCGCCTCTGCGGCCATTCCGGCGCCAGACGGAGCCTCGCCGGAGGGACTCGACTCCGGCCGCGATGCAGGTGAGGAAGAGTCAGCGCTCATAGTGGGAATGCCGAGAGCAAGATTGCGGCAAGATGAGCCATCGCCATGCCAAACTGACTTTCACGGGGGCCGATCGGGCTACTAGTCTAGGAGGGAAGCAAACCGCTGGCAACGCATAAATGGCCGGCGTCTGCCGCCCGCGGCGCTTCGATTGCCGTTGCAGCCAGCATCAGGCCCGAGGAAGATGCCCGGGTGCACGCGGACACCTGGGCCCACCTCGATCTCGACGGCGCCTGGCCGGAGCAAACGGACCCGCCAGGACGCCGGATTGACGCGCGCCTCTGGGGGCCGCGTCTGCGTTTTTGTGCGCCCGCGGCCGAGATGGAAGGCTTTGCGGCCGCGTGCCTGGCGCCCTGGCCGGCCACACGCTTTGTCGTCTATGGCTCGGGCGATTTCCACCATGTGAGTGCGCTGCTGGTGCGCCGCCAGCCGGAGCCCCTGACGCTGGTCTCCTTCGACAATCATCCGGACTGGGACATCCGGCCGCCGCGCTGGTGCTGCGGCAGTTGGATCAACCGGGCGCTCGACTGGGCGCACGTCGAGCGGGTAGCGGTCTGGGGGTGCGGCAATTTTGAATGTTGGGGCTGGCACCGGCTGACCGGCAACCTCCGTGCGGTGCGTTCCGGCCGGCTGTCCGTGCATCCCTGGGCGGATGAACGTTCCGCGGCCGATCAGACGCGGCCCGGCGCCATCACGCGAGCAGACTGGCGGGAGCGGTTCCTGGCTTTCGCCGCCGGACTGGCGGGCCGGTCGATTTACGTCACGGTCGATCTGGACGGCTTGCGCGCCGGCGAGGCGGTCACCAACTGGGAGAACGGCCGCTTTGCCGCCGAGGACGTCTGCTGGGCGCTCGATCAACTCGCCCGCGCGGGGCGCATCGTGGCCGGCGACGTCTGCGGCGCGTATTCACCGGCGACGTACGCGCGCCGCTTCCAACGGTTCGCCTCGGAGACCGATCATCCGCCGCTGCCGGCGTTCGACCGCACAGAGGCGCTCCGGACCAACGCCCGCAGTTTGGCCCTGATCTGGCCGCGGCTGACCGGTGTGGCCGCGTCTTGATTAATCCGGCTACTTCGGTTTGCCTTTGAGCAGGTCGCCAAGGTACCCGGCAAGCTCGTGACATCGAAGTGACCTT
>CAXUFU010000481.1:0-2592 GCA_964250275.1 uncultured Chthoniobacterales bacterium
GTACATCAGGAAGTACAATAGCGACGTCAGGAAGGCGGCCACGTACGTCCAAGCGGCCGCATTCAGCACCTTGTCGACGGCCGTCGCTTCCGCCGGGCCGCGGATCAGGCCGAGGCTCGGCAGCACGAGTTTCGCCCGCCGGGACGCGTCAAATTCCACCGGCAGCGTCACCAGGTTGAACAGCATGATGATCCCCCAGGCGATCGCCATCACCATGAAGCCCGTGTAGAGCGAAATCACGTGTCCGAAGAGAAACAGGAACGGCAAAACGCCCACGATCTGGCCGGCAAACTGGGTCGCACCGACCGCCGCCATGCGCATTTGCAACGGCGCGTAGGCGTGTTGGTGCTGGATGGCGTGGCCGCACTCGTGCGCGGCAATGCCGACCGCCGCGGCGGACGTGCCGTTATAAATATCCTGCGAGAGAACGAGTTGCTTGTGCAACGGATCGTAATGATCGCCCAAGATGCCGTCGCCAGGCACGATCTGGACGTCATGAATCCCTTGAGAGTTGAGGATGAGCTGCGCGGCCTGGGCGCCGCTGTACCCGCTGGAAGCGGGCAGGCGGCTGTAGGTGGCAATCATCCGCTTGACGCGGGCGCTCGCGTAGAGGGAAATCGCGAGCGTAAACAGGAAAACGAGTAGGTACATGGGTGTTTGGAGTTGCTGAAGATCAGCAAGTTGGTTCGTTGGCTTTGACGGTCACAGCGCCCATTTCGTTCATTGTAGAAGGTGCGGGCGGCGTGGCTTTGATCTGTTCCCAGAGGGCGTCCAGTTCCTGAGGCGAAGCGTCCTCCCAGCGCCGCCCCGCCGCTTGGAGTGCAGCTTCCATCCGCTGAAAACGGCGCACGAACTTGTCCGTGGCCTGGTTCAAGATCAGCTCGGCTTCCAGGCCGTGCCAGCGGGACAGGTTCACCGTGGCAAAGAAAAGATCGCCGATTTCCTCCGCCAGCGCCGCGGCATCGGCTTTCTTCCGGCCGGTTTCCTGGGCAACTTCCTCGACCTCTTCGCGGACCTGCGCCAGGACAGCGGCGGCCGCCTGCCAATCGAAGCCCGCGCGCGCCGCTTTCTGCTGCGCTTTCTGGGCCCGCGCCAGAGCGGGCAGAGCGGCCAGCAAGCCGTCCAGCCGCGACTCGGGCGGCGTGCCTTTCTCCTGGCGCTTGATCTCATCCCAACGCGCCAGCACCGCGGCGGCATCGGCCGCCACGCCGGCGCTGAAAACGTGCGGGTGACGGCGGATCATCTTTTCGCAGACCGTCGTCGCGACGGCATCCAGATCGAACGCGCCGCGCTCGGCAGCCATCTGCGCATGCATGACGACGTGGAGCAGCAGATCGCCCAGTTCCTCGCGCAAATTGGCGTCGTCGCCGGCGTCGATGGCGGCCAGGACCTCGTAGGTTTCCTCGAGCAACGCGGCCCGCAGGCTGGCGTGCGTCTGTGCGCGGTCCCACGGGCAGCCGTCCGGCGCACGCAAACAAGCGGCAATGGCCCGGAGACGTTCGACGGGCGGGAGGCTGGCGGGTGGAGGTTCGAGCGGACCGCCCACTACGCGCCACGCTCCTTGCGCAGCAGGGAGGCCCGCGCCTTTTCCAGGGTGGCGCGTTCGCCGTGGGTCAAGCTCGCCAGGCCATGGCGGCTGATCTTTTCCAGCAGCGGATCGATGGAATCATGCACGTCGCTGGGCGGCTCCGCGTGCGTGTCCAGGGCGCGGCGCGGTTTCAAACGGGGTTTGACGCCGCTGGGCACCGTGCGTTGCGGGAGTTGCTCGCGGATGGTGCCCAACATGCTGAATCCACCGCCGACGCTGGCATAGCGCGTGCCGAAGAACGCGACCAGCACGCTGCCCCACAAGACCAGCAAATTAGGAAAATCATGGCTGGCCAGGCACTCCAAAGTCAGAATCCCGAGCAGGGCCAGAGCGATCCATTTCGCCAGGATGCCGAAGAAAAACTGCACGTTCGGATAGATCGTGACGAACGCGACGAAGATGCCGAAGTCAATGAACTGAGAGTCCGTCAGGGGCCGCACGGGCAGGTTGGTCACCGCGCTGAAAGCCGAGAGCAGGATCGGCCCGGTCACCCAAAGCCCGCCGTACAGCAGAAGAAATGTTTTCCGGCCGAAATAGCGCTCCACCTCCCGGCCCCACATGTACAAGAAGAACATGTCCACCAGGAACCACGGACTGGGGTTATGGCAGAAGCCGTAGGTAAAAAACTGCCACAGCGCCCCGTGGTGCCAGGCGGCGTCGGTCGAGAATCCCAGCAGCTCCACGTAGGGCGCCGAATTAATCGGCGGCAGGACCAAGAGGGCCGATAAAACGCAGCAAACAATCAGCGCCAAGCTATGCAAGACGACCAAAAGAACCGTTGCATGGACCGGGTATCCCCGGACCCAAAACAACGGCTGATAATCGTCTGACCGTTCGAAGCCCATCATGTCAACGCGCAGATTAGAGGAGCCCGCGCGCTTTCTCAAGATCAACCTGCGAGGAAACTGCGGCGTCGCTTGCCGCCGGGCCGGTCCGCCTGTAGCGGCGGTCTATGACCGTCGGAGACGCTGTGCTTCATTGGCAGCCGGACGACGGTCATAGAC
>CAXUFU010000482.1:0-2589 GCA_964250275.1 uncultured Chthoniobacterales bacterium
ATCACGGCGTCCTTCATCCCGTGCAGCAGCTTCTTGTCCGGCGGACAGACGGTCGCCAGCACGCCGCGCAGATTGGCTTTGCCGTCAGCCAGAAAATAATACGGACATAACCGTACCCGGCCACGCATCATCTCGATCTGGCCAGTGGCCGGGTCGAGATACGGCTGATCCACCAGCCGCCCCTTGTGGAAACGCTGCAAAAGCATCGGGTTAGTCCCGAAACGATCGAGCGCGCGGGCGATGGCCCGTTGCCATTCTTGTAAGGGCAGATCTTGCGCGAGGTCAACCCCGCGGCTGCCCCAGGCTACCTCCGAGTAGCCGCTAATCTTCAGGATCAGTTCCCGCTGGCGCTGGCTAAACGTCGCCAGCTCGTGCCAATCGTTGATCTCCAAATCCGCGATGACGGCGTGATGCGGCACGGGCGTCGGATCCATGATCCACGTCCGGGGGATGACTTTTTGCAGCTTGAGCCAATGCCGCTCGCCGAGTTCCCGCCGCCAGAAATCGCGCAGGGGATGCGACCAAAACAGCGCAAACCACATCTTCTCTTCCATGTAGGGCTTGAAGGGCGGCGTGACGTTGACGGCGCCCTCACGCGCACAGGCCATCAGCCAGGCCGCGAGCGGGATGTTCGCCAGATCGAAATGCTCGAAGAAGCGGTAGACGTTTAGCGGTCGCCCCTGGACCTGGGCCGCAGCGAAATCCTGGTGGAGCGCCGTCTCCTCCGGGCCGGTCACCCGCCAGGGGTGGTCGACCCCGGCCCCATCGAATTGCGGCCGGGCGTTGAGCTGGTCCGCCAGCCACTGCATTTCCGGCCGGTACGTCGCCGCTTCGGCACTCACCACGATATCGCCGCCCGGGAAAATCGAGGCGAAACCATCGAGCATGCCCGCCGGACCGCCGACCACGTCATCACCCAGAGCGGCGTACGTCTGGTTGAACCACGCCGTCAGGCCGATGCCGCCGGGTACACTGTCCAGTTCGGCGATCGTGAAACCGGTCTCGGTCGGGATGATGTCGGGGCGAATGATCCGGGCGACTTCATCGCGAAAGATGCGTTCCCGGCTCAGAGCCACGAGCTCGGGCGGCTTGCCGGCATCGAGGTACGCGGCGACCCAGGCAGGCTGCTTGCCCTTGACGCTCAACTGATAAAGAAGATTGCACGCGCGCTGGAAAAGATTCAGCCGGTAGCCGAGCTTCTCGAGCTCATCGACAAACGCCGGGCTCAGCGAAAACGCCCGGGGCGAGAACAGCCACTCTTTTTCGGCGAACAAGCCCTGGCGCGGGAGCGCGGCGCGAACCGTTTCGACGCGGCGCCGGTCGGTTTCCAATTGCGAATTGGGCATCATGCCTTCGAGCGACCCATTTTCACCGTGCACGGACCAGCGTCTTTATCTCACGCTAAAATCTTGAGCGCCATGCGTACCAGGTCTTCCGCCTTGGGTGGCTCGCCGCCCGTCTGATACGTTTGCTTGACCGCTTTGTGCGCTTCCACTTGTTTGTAACCGAGTGAAATAAGCGCCAGGACCGCGTCGCTCACGGCGATCTCCTCCGGGCCGGGGGCGTGGGCGCTGCTCGCGGCCTCCCAGGTGGCGGCCACGCCGAGTTTGTCCCGTAACTCCAGGACGACGCGCTCCGCCGTTTTCTTGCCGACGCCGCTCACCTTCGACAACGCCGCGACATCATTGCCGACGACGGCTTCCTTGAAGCGCCCGACGCTCATGCCGCTGAGCAGCGCGAGGGCGAGTTTCGGCCCCACGCCGCTGACGTTATTGACCAGCAGCCGAAACAGATCGCGCTCCGGCAGCGTCATGAAGCCATAGAGGATGTGTGCATCCTCCCGGACCTGCAAATGCGTGAGCACCCGGACCGGCGCGCCAGGCTTGGGCAGCCGGTCGTAGCTGGAAAGCGGAATGAAAACCTGATAACCCACCCCGCCAACGTCCACCACGATCTGCGTTGGCAAAGATTCCGCCAGGATCCCTTGCAGGAAAGTGATCACGTCCGATGACAACAACGGCTAAGCGGCGGACCGGGCACGGCGAGACCCCGCTCAGCGAGGAACGAGACGGGAACGGGATCGCCCGCTTCTTAGTCCTCCATCTCTTCGGCCTTACGCGCCAAGCGATTGGAAAGGATGAAGAAACTCGGCACCCAGAGCCCGACGAAAATGCCGAAGCGTTCGCGATGGCCGTCCCCGCCCTCTTTCGCGGAGAACCAGGTGAAGATCGACCCCGCGATGGAGAGAAAGCCGAGCAGCAGACTGATGTCTGAGAGCAGCAGGAGGTTGTGTGGGGTAAGCTTGTAGTTGTCGTTGGCCATAAGAAGAGTTTTATCACTCTTCGCCGGGATGTAAACCCGGGGATGGCTGATCCTGGCCCCCAAATTAGAGCGATCTAAACCGCGACTGGTCCTTTTTTGGGACGCCCATGGAACG
This sequence comes from uncultured Chthoniobacterales bacterium, assembly GCA_964250275.1. Taxonomy (GTDB): domain Bacteria; phylum Verrucomicrobiota; class Verrucomicrobiia; order Chthoniobacterales; family SZAS-18; genus CAXUFU01. The sequence continues at coordinate 2,438 of CAXUFU010000482.1, forward strand.
GCCGGAACCATCAAACGCCGCATCGACGTTGACAGCCTGGCGGGCTGCTGCTGTCATGTGGCGCCCGCTCCGCTCGCCCCGCCATGAAACGAATCCTGCCTGCGTTGCTCCTGCTCCTGGTCCTGGCCGGCGGCGGCGCCGCGGTTTACTAC
>CAXUFU010000483.1:0-2587 GCA_964250275.1 uncultured Chthoniobacterales bacterium
GTGGCGGTCGGCAGATCGGCGGGCGTGGGCGCGCTGGTCTCGCCGGTGCCGGCCTTGCCTCACCATATCCTGGCGCTCTGCCTGGGCATCCTGGCTTTGGTGACCTTGATCAATCTGCGCGGCGTCCGGGAACCGGGTCTGCTCTTTAGCGTTCCCACCTATTTGTTCGTCGCCAGCCTGCTCGGGGTGCTCGCCCTTGGCCTGTGGAAAACGTGCGCCGGCGGCGGCCATCCCGTGCCGGTGGCCTCGCCCCCAGCCTTACCCGCCTCGGTGGAAGGCGTGAGTTTGTGGCTGCTGCTGCGCGCGTTTGCCAGTGGGTGCACCGCCATGACCGGCGTCGAAGCAGTCAGCAACGGCACGCCGGCGTTTGCGGAGCCGCGCGTGCAACGTGCCCAACGCACCTTGACATTTATCGGCGCCACCCTCGTGCTGGTGCTGGCGGGCTTTGCGTTCCTGGCGCGCGTTTATCACATCGGTGCGATGGACCAGGAAAAGGAGGGTTACCAGAGCGTCATCTCGCAGTTTGTATCCGCCGTGGCCGGACGCGGCTGGTTGTATTACGTCACGGTCGGCAGCGTCCTGGCCGTACTGGCACTTTCGGCGAACACCAGCTTTGCGGATTTCCCGCGCCTCTGCCGCTTGGTGGCGTTGGACGGCTACCTGCCCCGCGTCTTGAGCCAACTGGGCCGGCGGCTGGTTTATTCCGCGGGCATCCTCGCCCTGGCGGGCCTTTCCGGGGCGATTTTAATCGGCTTCGGCGGCATCACGGATCGGCTCATCCCACTTTTTGCGGTGGGAGCGTTCGGCGCCTTCACCTGCTCGCAAGCGGGTATGGTGGCGCTCTGGCGGCGCACCGGCGGCCGCGGCGCGCGCTCCTCGCTGGTTATCAACCTGATTGGCGCCGTGGCGACCGGAGCGGCGCTGGTGGTCATCCTCATCGCAAAGTTCGCGGAAGGCGCCTGGATCACGCTGTTGGCCGTGCCGGCCGTTCTCTTCCTCTTCTACCGGGTCAAATGGCACTACCTGCGCGTCTCCCGCCAGATTCATTACGCGTGTCCGTTCCGGCCGGACACGCTGCACGCGCCGCTCGTGGTCGTCCCGATCGAAGGCTGGAACCGGTTGACCGCGGAGGCGCTGAGCTTCGCCACGCAGATTTCGGCGGAGGTGGTCGCGGTGCACGTGCTGACGAACGATGGGCTGACCAAGCCCGAGGCCGGCGACCCGCGCCCGATCTGGCAAGAGGAAATCGAAGAGCCGGCCCGGCTCGCCGGCGTGGCGCCGCCCCGGCTCGAAGTGATCGATTCGCCCTACCGGCTCTTGTTCCATCCGCTGCTCGACTTCATCAAAGAGCTCAAGAGCCGCCAACCGGCCGGGCGGCTGATGGCGGTGGTTGTGCCGGAGCTCGCGCAAGTGCGCTGGTACGAAGCCTGTCTGCATAACTATCGGGCGAGCGGCTTGCGCCATGCCCTGCTGACGCTCAAAGATCCGCGCATTATTGTCGTCAGCATGCCCTGGTATTTGGCGGCTGAGGGTGAACGCAAAGTGAGCATCCTCGGCGCAAAGCCGATGGCCGCCATCCAACCGTGTGCCGCGCGGCAGACCGGGTTGGAAAGTTAGTTGCCGGCTCACCTCACTCGCACTAACCCATCCGGGCCTTGTGCAACGTACCTGCCTGGCTTAAAAACCGGCGACTGGTTCCCGATGTTTATCGTCCTCGCCACTGTTCAGGTGCCCTTCGTGCGAGGCGGGGCGGAAGTGCTCGCCGAAAGCTTGCTCGACGCCTTGCGCGCGGCGGGGCACCGGGCGGAAATCGTCGCCATTCCTTTCAAGTGGTATCCGCCGGAGCGCATCCTCGACTCCATTCTTGCCTGCCGTCTCCTCGATCTGACCGCAGCCAATGGCCGGAGCATCGACCGCCTGATTGGCCTCAAATTCCCGGCCTACCTGATGCCACACCCGAACAAAGTGCTCTGGCTTTTGCACCAGCACCGGCAGGCCTACGAGCAGTGGGATCATGCCTTGAGTGACATGATCTACTTCGGTCAAGCGCGCGAGGTGCGCGACGCGATTCGCGCTACGGACCATCGGCTGCTTCCGGAGGCGCGGGCCGTGTACACCATCGCGGCCAATGTTTCCCGCCGGCTGCGGCAGCACTGCGGGGTGGACTCGACACCGCTTTATCATCCACCGCACCAGGCCGAGGGCTTCCGCTGCGAGGATCCGGCCGGCAACTACTTCTTCTTTCCCAGCCGCATCAATCCCGCCAAGCGCCAGCATCTGGCGGTGCAGGGTCTCGCGCACGCGGGCGGAGACACGCGGCTGGTTTTCTGCGGTGAAAGCGACGACGAGAACTACTCCGGGATGATCCGGCGCGAGATCGATCAGGCGGGCCTGGGTTCGCGGGTCGATTTCCTCGGGCGGGTGAGCGAAGCGGAGAAAGTCGAGTTGTACGCGCGCGCGCTCGGGGTAGTTTATACGCCGCTCGACGAGGACTACGGGTACATCACGCTGGAGGCGATGCTTTCCAGCAAGCCGGTGATCACGTGCACGGACGCAGGCGGCCCGCTGGAGTTTGTCGAGCATGACA
>CAXUFU010000484.1:0-2561 GCA_964250275.1 uncultured Chthoniobacterales bacterium
CCGCTACAGCCGGAGTAGACTGCTCAACACCCCCGCGTACTCTCCCCGTTTTCCCCCCTCTTATGAACCAGGCCAGCGAACATGGCAGCCAGCACATCCACTCCACTCTGGTGGAGAACCGCGTTTTCCCGCCACCCGAAACATTTGCGCAGGCGGCGCGGATCGGCTCGCTGGCGGAATACGAAGCGCTGCACGCGGAGTCTCTCCAGGAGCCGGAGAAATTTTGGGCGCGGGAAGCGCTGGAACTTTCCTGGCGCAAAGAGTGGGACACCGTTCTGGAGTGGAACTGTCCCGACGCCCGGTGGTTTGCCGGCGGCAAACTAAACGTGACCGAAAACTGCCTGGACCGGCATCTGGCCGGACCGCGCCGCGACAAACCCGCCATCATCTGGGAAGGCGAACCCGGCGACGTGCGCACGCTCACCTACGCGGAGTTGCACGCGGACGTTTGCCGGTTTGCGAGCGTGCTCAAGCGCCACGGCGTGGCCGACGGCGACCGCGTCCTGATCTACCTCCCGCTGGTGCCGGAGGCGGCGGTGGCGATGTTGGCCTGCGCGCGGATCGGGGCGGTGCATTCCGTGGTGTTCGGCGGCTTCAGCGCGGCGAGCATCAAAGACCGGTTGGCGGATAGTGGCGCCAAGATCATCGTCACCGCGGACGGCGGCTGGCGCCGGGGTGCGGTCGTCCCGCTCAAGGCCAACGTCGACGCCGCGCTGGCCGACGGCTCGGCGGACGTGCGCCGGGTCATTGTCTTGCGCCGGACTCAAAACACGGTCGAGCTGCAACCCGGCCGCGACGTGTGGTGGCACGACGAGGTGGCGACGGCTTCACCCGAGTGTCCGGCGGAAGCGTTCGAGAGCGAACACCCGCTCTTCATCCTATACACGAGCGGGTCGACCGGCCGGCCCAAGGGCATTTTGCACACGACGGCCGGCTATCTGCTGGGCACGTATTGCACGACGAAGTACGTCTTCGATCTGCGCGAGGAAGACGTCTACTGGTGTACGGCAGACGTGGGTTGGATCACGGGCCACAGCTATGTGGTGTACGGGCCGCTGGCGAACGGCGCGACCGTCTTCATGTACGAGGGCGCGCCCAATCAGCCGGAGCCGGATCGTTGGTGGCAACTGATCGCCCGCCACAAAGTGAGCATCCTCTACACGGCGCCGACGGCCATCCGCGCGTTCATCAAGTGGGGCGATCAATGGCCGGCCAGGCACGATCTTTCCTCGTTGCGCGTGCTCGGCACCGTGGGGGAGCCGATCAATCCGGAGGCCTGGATGTGGTTCCGCGAGAAGATCGGCGGCGGCCATTGCCCGATCGTCGACACCTGGTGGCAGACGGAGACCGGCGCGCACATGATCTCGCCATTGCCGGGAGCGATCCCGACCAAGCCCGGCACCGCCACCCGGCCCTTCTTTGGCGTGGACGCGGCCATCGTTGACGACGCGGGGAACGAAGTGGGCCCGAACATCGGCGGCAAGCTGGTGATTCGCCGGCCGTGGCCTTCCATGCTGCGCACGATTTACGGGGATCCGGAGCGTTACCGGCAACAGTACTGGAGCGAGTTCGGCGATAAAGGCTACTACTTCAGCGGCGATGGCGCCCGGCGGGATGAGGCCGGCAACTTTTGGATCGTGGGCCGCATCGACGACGTGCTCAACGTGGCCGGCCATCGGCTGGGCACGAGCGAGATCGAGAGCGTCTTGGTTAGCCACCCGGCCGTGGCGGAGGCGGCGGTGGTGGGCCGCCCCGATGAGATCAAGGGCCAGGGCGTCGTGGCGTTCGTGACGCTCAAAGGCGATCAGGCGGCTGGCAAGGATTTGGCGGAGGCCTTACGCCAGCACGTCGGCAAGGAGATCGGGGCGATCGCCAAGCCGGATCAGATTCGGTTTACGGAGGCATTGCCCAAGACGCGCAGCGGGAAAATCATGCGCCGGCTGCTCAAGGAAGTCGCCAGCGGCAAAGCGGTCACCGGCGATACGACGACGCTCGAGGATCTGTCGATTTTGGCGAAGTTGCAGGCGAGTGAGGATTAAAGGTTGCGGTAGCAGACGTTCCTAGGGGTTGAGGACACAATTTCACTCGCTCCGAGCGAGCTTGCGAATGATCGAGCGCGCTAAATGCTCGTTGATTTCAGAGTGGCGCGGGATTGGCTGACAAACCTTTGTGACAACGTTCTGATACCAATCGTGCTTTGCGCCGTGACGGATGAGAACAACTCCCTGTTCCCCGATCGTCCGGATGAGATCACGCCGCTTCACGCGACAGGCAATTCCGCGTGTTGGCGCACACCCGGGATTACTCCTGAGGAAAGATCGCGATATAAATCTAGCAAGTGCTCCTGCAAGTCTGCATAGGTCGCTCCTTGAGTCATGTAGTCCGGATACTGGTCGAGGTAGCCAAGCCAGATTTCGCCGTCTTGCCAGAAGGTGAAGCCCACGGAACTCATTGGTAGGACGATAATGGGGCTGGTTACCCTGGTCAATTGCTTCGCGCGTCCGGTCGAATTGCCTCACGATAAATGACACTGAAGAAAAAGATGGGCTGAGGGGGCTGAG
>CAXUFU010000485.1:0-2552 GCA_964250275.1 uncultured Chthoniobacterales bacterium
CCCCCCCCCCCCCCCCCCCCCCCCCCCCCCCCCCCCCCCCCCCGCCCCCCCCCCCGGAAAAAAACCAGCCGGCGCATCCTTCCAAACCAGTTGGGGCCATCCAAGTAGGTACTTGCATGGCTCCCGCCACCACCACTCCCACAGCCGCGGAAACCCACCAGCGCATCCTCAGCGCTGCGAGCGCCGCCTTCGCTCGTTTGGGCTTGCAAGGCGCCACCACCCGCCAGATCGCCTGCGACGCCAACGTCAACGAAGTCACGCTCTTCCGGCATTTTCAAACCAAGGAAAAGCTCATCGCTGCCGTCGTTCAGCACACCTTCCCAGGCACGGGCGAGACCGCTTCGCTCGCCACCTGTGAGGCGGTCACTGATCTCCGCACCGGCCTCTTGCATTACGCTCAGCGCTACGACGAACTCCTGGCCAGCAACATCCTTCTGGTGCGCACCCTGTTGGGAGAAATCCATCGCCATGCCGACCAGGAAGCACGCGCGTTCAAGGGCATCCTCGCGCCGCTCAAGGCCGGTTTGGTGCTCACCATCGAGGCGGCGCGCGCCCGGGGTGAAATCCGGGTGGGAGTCGATCCCGTGATGGCGGCCGACTTGCTCGGCAGCATGATTTTTCTGGATGTCCTGCGTCGCTCCTCCACCCAGAGCACGCCCGCTTACCGCAAGGGCGATTATCTCGACACCGCCATCGAGATACTGGTCCGCGGCATCGAAGTTGCCCATCCGCCCGCCTAGCCCCAGCCCTATTTCGTGAGCGACTCCCACAAACAACTCTACGGCTCGAACCCGGCGCTGCTTTCGCCCTTGGCGGCAAAGCTCTTGCAGCGCGGCATGCTCAAATGGGTCATCGCGCTGGCGGCCTCGTTCGGCGCGATCCTGGAAGTGATCGACACCAGCATCACGAACGTGGCGTTGCCGGACATTCGCGGCAACCTGGGCGCGACGCTCTCCGAGGCGGGCTGGGTCTCGACGGGGTACGCGTGCGCGAACGTGGTCATCATCCCGCTGTCCGCCTGGCTGGGAGACCGGTTTGGCCGCAAGAACTACTTCGTCTTCTCGCTCTTTGGTTTCACCCTCAGCTCGGTACTCTGCGGCCTGTCGCCGAACCTGGGGTTTTTGGTCTTCGCGCGGGTCTTGCAGGGGCTGGCAGGCGGCGGGCTGCTGGCCAAGGCGCAGGCGCTCGTTTTCGAGGCGTTCGCGGATGCAGAACGCGGCGCGGCGCAAGCCATCTTCGGCCTGGGTGTGATCGCGGGACCGGCGCTAGGCCCGGTGCTCGGCGGTTGGCTGACCGACAACATGGGCTGGCGCTGGATCTTTTTCATCAACGTCCCGTTTGGCGCGTTGGCGGTGGCGGCCTGCACGACGTTCCTGCCGACGGACGAGGACAACGCGCTTGCTCGCTCCCGGCAGGTGGACTGGGCGGGCATCGGGCTGCTGGCCGTGGGGTTGGCCTCCTTCCAGACGATGCTCGAGCAGGGGCAGGAGGACGATTGGTTCTCGTCCCACTTTATCACCAGCATGGCGGTGATCAGCGCGGCGGGGATCGGCTTGTTTTTGCGGCGCGAGTTGACCATCGACCACCCGGCCGTGGACCTGCGCGTGCTGCGCCACCGGTCGATGATCGGGGGCAGCATCTTTTCGGGCATCCTGGGCATGGGCATTTACGGGATCATGTTTGCCATCCCGATCTTTGTGCAGGACCGGCTGCATTACACCGCGACCCAAAGCGGCGTCCTGCAGGTGCCCGGCGCCATCGCGTCGGCGGTGACGATGGTGCTCTACGGCAGACTGGGCAGCCGCTTCGACTCGCGGCTGCTCATCGGCATCGGCGCCTTGATGACGGCGGGCACGGGGTTTGTTCTTATTGGACTGAAGCCGGACACGGGCGTTCAGACGATTTTCTGGCCGCTGATCCTGCGGGCGGTCGGCAGCGTGATCATGTTCATGCCGCTGAGCATCGCCACGCTGGGGCCGCTGCCCAAGCGCGAGATCGCGGCCGCCTCGGGCATTTACAGCCTGACCCGCCAGCTCGGCAGCAGCATCGGCATCGCACTGATTACCACGATGCTGGCGCGCCGGATGGCCCAACACCGGGCAAACCTGGTGGAGAAAATCTCGCCTTACCGGCCGCCGGCTCTGGAGCGCATCCAGCAACTCACCGCCGGTTTTTCGCACGGCGGCGTTGAGACGGCCGCCGCGCACAACCGGGCCATGGGCGTGTTGGACGCCATCGTCAACGGCCAATCCTCCCTGCTTTCCTACTCGGACATCTTCTTCTACGGGGCGGCGGCCTTCGTGCTTTCGCTGCCGCTGCTGCTCCTCTTCCGCCGCACCGGCGGCGCGGCTGCCCAGGAAGCAGCGGCGGCGGCGCATTAGAAATTTTTCGTTTTCCCAGAAATCAACCCACTGCCCTCCATGCCTGAAACACACTCCAAATCCGCGGTCGCCGAACCTCTGCCGATGGATCGCCCGCTCGACGCGTCTGAAGATGCCGGCGCCGTGGCGCCTCCGCCGGCACCGCCGCCGCCGGCCGGCAAAAAGAAACGC
>CAXUFU010000486.1:0-2550 GCA_964250275.1 uncultured Chthoniobacterales bacterium
CTGGCCCGTGCTGCTCTACCGCGGCCGGCGCACTAGCGCCACCTACGTCTCGCAGTGGTACATTCTGGCGGCGTTTCTTTGGCTGCCCTGGATCTACGGCACGGCGAATCTGATGCTCTTTTTCCTGCCCATCCAGGGGCCGGTGCAAGCGGTGGTGGCGGCCTGGTACACCCGGGGCCTGCTCATGGGTTGGTTCATCCCGCTGGCGGCGGCTGTCGCTTACTACATCGTGCCGAAAGTGCTGGGCAGCCCGGTGCGCAATTATCAGTTGGCTGTGTTCGGGTTCTGGGGCTGGATCATCCTGTCCGCCGGGAGCGGGGCTTACCCGTTGATCGGCGGCCCGGTGCCCGCCTGGATGCTGAGTGTCTCCATCGTGGCGAACGCGCTGACCCTGCTGCCGATGGCGGTAATCGTCGGCGGCTTGGTGGTCGGCCTAAAAGAGCATCCGCGGGCGCTGCGGCACAGTCCGTCGCTGCGTTTTGCGATTGTCGGCCTGTATGGTTTCACGGCGGCGACCATCGTCAGCGTCCTGACGGGCTTCCGCAGCGTCAATGAAGTGACCCATTTCTCGGAGGTCGCGACCGCGCAACAGGAGTTGTTCTTTTACGCGTTCGTTTCCATGGTGTTGTTTGCCGCCATCTACTACATCACGCCTCGCCTGTTGGGCGTGGAATGGGTGTCCTCGCCGCTGATCCGCGTTCATTTCTGGTTGGCCATCGTGGGCATCGGTCTGATGATCGGTGCGCTGGCGCTCGGCGGATTGATCCAAGGCGCGGGCATTGACGATGCGAAGGTGCCGATGATCGCCGTTTTGAGCCTGCTCAAACCGTTCCTGGCGGTCAATCTGCTGGCGGTGCTCCTGTTGCTGGTGGCGCACGTGGCGCTGACCGCCTCCTGTTTTCTCATCCTGCTGCGCCGGGCTTGGAGCTTCTCCGGCCGTCCGGCCCTGCTGGTGCCGGCGCGGGCGCTGCACGAAACGGCTGTTCCTGTCTCATGAATCGTTCGAACCGCATCTTTCTCGGGTTGCTGCTCGTCTTTGTGACGTCGTGGCTGGCGTTCGTGCTCGTGCCCTACGTGCAGATCGGCCGGCTGGCGCCGGACGTCGATGACATCACCAAGGATCAAACGCCGCCGCAGTTCCCGGGCATCGCCGATGAAGGCCGCGCCGTTTACGCGGCGAACGGCTGCATGGATTGCCACAGCCAGCAGGTGCAATCGCGTGCCGACAGCGCAGACATCGACCGGGGCTGGGGCGCCCGGCGCACGGTGGCGCGGGATTATCTCGATGACCGTGCCGTTTACCTGGGCCATTCGCGGATCGGTCCCGACCTGGCGAACATTGGCGTGCGCAAAGACGCCAACGATCCCGCCAAGTACTCGGAGGCCTGGTTCTACGCGCACCTTTACAACCCGGAAGAGGTGGTGCCCGGCTCGATTTGCCCGCCGCTGCCGTTCCTCTTCGACCACCAGGCGGCCGTCGGCCAGCAGGCCTTCGCGGCGGTAACGGATGCGTCCCGGCACGGCCCGGGCGAGGTGGTCCCCAACCACGATGCCCGTGCGCTGGTGGCCTACTTGCTGGCGCTCAAGCGCAGTTCTTATAAACTGCCGGAAGCTCCGGAAGAAGCGTCTACCGAGCCTTGAAGACCGTAAGCTCTTAAGCTGATGAATCCGGACGACGAAACGTTCCCCAAAGATAGTATTATCGCCCCGCCCGACCGTGAGGAGGCGCCGGGCGAGGAGTTGATCGTGCCGGCCGACCCGCACGATACCCTGGACGAAGACGACGATAACTTTAACGAGTTCCGCACTCCGGGTGAGGCGCTCGACCTGCACCAGGCACATGCCACCTCAGAGTCCGCGCCGGTTGGTGGCGGGCGCGCAACCGCTCCGGCGAGCGGCGCGGGTTTTCAGCCGGTACCCTGGTGGGTTCTCGGCGGCAGCGCCCTGCTGTTGGCCTGGGCCGGCCTCTATCTGGGGACCTACAGCGGCGGCTTCCAGGGGGACGTTTTCAACGAGGAAGCCAATTACAAGCCCATTACCCAGAGCGGCCCGATCGATCCCAAGGCCGCGAGCCTCGCACTCGGCAAAAAGGTTTTCACGGTGAATTGTGTGCAGTGCCACCAAGCCTCCGGCTTGGGTCAGGCTGGGCAATACCCGCCGCTCGTCGGTTCGGAGTGGGTGCTGGGACCCGCGCCGCGGCGGCTGACGCAAATCCTGTTGCATGGCATCCAGGGGACGATCCACGTCAAAGGCAACGTCTACAACAATGCCATGCCCTCGTGGTTCGCGCTTTCGGACAAAGAAATCGCCGGCGTCTTGACGTACGTCCGGGGCGAGCTCGGCGGCAACAGCGCCTCTCCCATCACCGAGACGGAGATGGCCGACGCCCGCAAGTTGACCGCGAGCCGCACGGATCCGTGGTCAGAGGCGGAGTTACTCCAGATTCCCGCGGGTCCGCTGCCGGGCGAAGCGGGTGCCGCGCCGGCGCCCGCTCCTCCCGGCAGCGGACCCGCGGGAATCTGGAGTAACTCCGCCTCTGACCACGGATCC
>CAXUFU010000487.1:0-2548 GCA_964250275.1 uncultured Chthoniobacterales bacterium
ACCCGCACGATGCGCGCAATTTCCTCGTAGCTAAGAATGTCTGCGTGCGGCAGCCACTCCTGGAGCTCGCGCGGCATGCAATACAGGCAGCGCTCGTTACAGCGGTCCGTGATGGACACCCGCAAGTAACTAATGAGATGCCCGTGAAGATCCTGCACGCGGTAGCATACGCGGAGGGGCAGCGGGCGCAAGATCAGCGGGGGCAGTGGCACGGCGCAGAGCCTGCTACAACTGGTTCCATGGAGGCGAGTTGGCTGGCGTCCAAACATGGCGTGTTTTTTACTGCCTTCCCGGCATCGTTCGTGTTATCAAATGCGCCGGGCCATACCATGAAGGACGCCATTCGCCGGTTTATCTTTTGCGTTCTCGCCCTGGGGACGCTGGCTGGTTGTGCGACTCCGGGGCGGCGCGCCCAGCAAAATCCGGCCGCTTTCCATCGGCTTTCTCCGAGCGATCAGAGGCTGGTGCTCAAAGGCAAGATCCGGCCCGGCATGGACCATGACGCCGTGTTTATCGCCTGGGGCAAGCCGGATTGGAAGCTGCGGGGGGGTAAAGGCCAGGAGGAGTGCGAAAGCTGGATTTACTACCGGGAGCGGACGACTTACGCGCCGTTCACGTCGGCGGATACCGTCTCGCCAGACGCTGACTTCCTGCAGCCGAGGTTTGTCCTTGGGCTGCGCAGCGCAGCCGATGTCGGCGGCGACCTGGGCAGCGACGGCTTCCTGTACGCGCCGCGCGTGTTGATCGCCGACGTGCGCCTGCAGCGGGCGGATTTTCGCTTCGGCAAGCTGCACAACTTCTCGATCCAGCGGGCGGCGCACTACTTGACGGGCAAGCCCTGACCGTTAGTTTGCGCCTTGGCCTACGCGTCTTTCACCGCTTTCGTCGATGTGCTCGAAAAAGCGGGCGAACTGCGGCGCGTGCTCAGCCCTGTGGCGACGGAACTCGAGATCACCGAGTACGCCGACCGTGAAATGAAGTCGGCGGGCGGCGGCAAGGCTCTCCTGTTCGAGAAGCCGACTATTGCTGGGACGGTTTCCCGGTTCCCGGTCGCGATCAACACGATGGGATCGGCGCGTCGCATGGCGATGGCGCTGGGGCTGGAATCGGTCGACGACCTGGCGCACCAGATGCAGTTGATCCTCAAGGCCAAGCCGCCCGCGAGCGTGCGGCAGGGGTGGGAGCTGCTCAAGCAAGGCGTCGATTTGTTGCATGCCCGGCCTAGACACGTGCGCGGCGGGCCTTGCCAGGAAGTGGTCGTGCGCTTTGACGAGGGGAAAGACGGCAACGCGGACAAAGCCGGGCTGACGCTGGCGGATATTCCGGTCTTGCAATGCTGGCCGCGGGACGGCGGCCGCTACGTCACGCTGCCGAACGTGTACACGCGCGATCCGGACACGGGCGATCGGAACATGGGCATGTACCGGATGCAAATCTACGATGGCCAGACCACCGGGATGCATTGGCAGGTGCACAAGGTCGGGGCGCGGCACGGCAAGCGGTATTACGAGCGGGGCGAACGAATGCCGGTGGCGGTGTGTCTGGGGGGCGATCCCGCTTATACCTTCGCCGCGATGGCTCCCCTGCCCGATGGCTTGGACGAGATCCTCTTTGCCGGGTTCGTGCGCAAGAAATCGGTCGAACTGGTCAAGTGCCGGACCATCGACCTGGAAGTCCCCGCAGACGTGGATTTCGTGCTGGAAGGGTACGTGCAGCCGGGCGAGACGCGGCCAGAGGGGCCGTTTGGCGATCACACGGGGTTTTACACGCCGGTGGATGATTACCCCGTGTTCCATCTGACGGCGATCACCCATCGCCGGGGGGCGGTGTATCCGACCACGATCGTGGGGATTCCGCCGATGGAAGATTTTTACATGGGAGACGCGAGCGTGCGCGTGTTCCTGCCGGTGTTCAAAATGAACTTCCCGGAGATCGTCGATCTCTGGCTGCCGCCGGAGGGCGTGTTTCACAACCTGGTCTTTGTCAGCATCCGCAAGCAGTATCCGTATCAGGCGTTCAAGATCATGCACGGGCTCTGGGGCGTGGGGCAGATGATGTTCAGCAAGTACATCATCGTGGTGGACGAGGATTGCGACGTGCAAAACACGAGCGAGGTGCTGTTTCGCTGGTGCGCCAACACCGACCCGCAGCGCGACAGCACGTTCATCAAGAACCCGTGCGATTCGCTGGATCACGCGCCGACGGTGGCGAACATCGGCAGCCACATGGGCTTTGACGCGACGCGCAAGCTGCCCGGGGAGGGTTACACGCGGAAGTGGCCGGAGTTGGTGAAGATGGACGCGGCGGTAAAGGCGCGCGTGGAGGCGGCGGTGGGAGTCTGAAGAACGGCATGATTGACCTGCGCGGCCGCGTATTGCAGGCAGGCTCGGATGTCCTGAACTTGCAGGTCTGGGAAGTCGGCCAGGATTTCCGCTTCGCCGGCACCCGCTCCCAGCATTTCTAAAACGTCTTTAACCCGGATGCGCATCCCCCGAACGCACGGGCGGGCCGGCGCATTGGCCGGGGTCGAAGGTGATCCGATCGAGGT
>CAXUFU010000488.1:0-2542 GCA_964250275.1 uncultured Chthoniobacterales bacterium
TTAAGGTTGCCAGACAGTCAGGGACGGCTCGGAGAGCCCGCCCCTACCTTTTTTTGGATTCCGCTGCGCGGGCCGTCGACGGTCATAGACCGACGCTACAGACCGGAGGGGCGTGGGTTGCGGGCAGCTTGATCGCCAGACGTTTGCGGCGAACCTGTCACTCACCGGGCCTGGCGCCGGCCTTGCGTTGCGCGGGACGCGCCTGTACTATCGCCTCCGCTGGATGCAATTTGAGCCCATACCTTCCCGCCTGGCCTGCTGGGTTCAGCCATGATTGCGTTGCGGGCGGAAAACGTCAGCAAATCCTACCGGATCGCCCACCAAGCAAACGGGGCGGTCAGCCGCTATCGCACGTTGCGCGAAGATTTGGTGGACATTCCCAAACGGGTTTTCTCGCGCTTTACCTCCCCGGCCCTGGGCAGTTCCGGCCACGGCACCAGCGAGGAGTTCCATGCCTTGCGCGATATCAGCTTTGAAGTCAGGCAGGGTGAAGTGCTGGGGATCATCGGCCGCAACGGCGCCGGCAAATCGACGTTGCTCAAAATCTTAAGCCGGATCACCGAGCCGACGAGCGGGAGCGTCCAGGTGTTTGGCCGCGTGGCGAGCCTGCTGGAAGTCGGCACCGGTTTTCACCCGGAGTTGACCGGGCGGGAAAACATTTTCCTCAATGGCGCGATCCTGGGCATGCGGCGGTCGGAGATCGCCCGCAAGTTCGATGAGATCGTCGATTTCGCGGAAGTGGAGAAGTTTCTGGACACGCCGGTCAAGCGATACAGCAGCGGCATGTACGTGCGCCTGGCGTTTGCCGTCGCCGCGCATCTCGAGCCGGAGATCCTCATCGTGGATGAGGTGCTGGCAGTGGGTGATATGCAGTTCCAGCAAAAGTGCTTGGGCAAAATGCAGAACATCTCCGAACAGGAAGGCCGCACGGTGCTTTTCGTCAGCCATAACATGGGCGCGGTGCGGTCGCTTTGCTCCACGGGCATTTTGCTTCAAGCCGGCCGGGTGGCGGTACACGCCGATGCCGCTACGGCGGTCAACGGCTACCTCTCCTCCCGCGAGAACCGTGGCAGTACCGTGACCTGGGAACCGGCCTCCGCCCCGGCCGCGGACTACATTCGCTTCACGCAGGCCTACGTACTCGATCAAAGCGGCAACCCATCCTCGGACCTGGAATGCACGCAAGCATTCACGTTGGTCGTCGAATACGAGGTGCTGCGCCCGACGCCCAACTTACTGATCGGCTTCTTCATGGAAACTTCCGAAGGGTTGACGGTGTGCGGTTCCAACGACGAGGACCTTAGCCACGGGACGCTCGCGTCGCCGGGCAGCCACACGGCGCGCTGCGAATTTCCCCCGGACGTGCTGAACGCGGGAACTTTCTGCGTCGGTTTTGGCTCCGATGTTCCTGGCGCCGACGAGCCGGCCGTGCGCACCGGCGCCGACCTGCTCTTCCACATCGTCGATCACACCGGCCACGGACCCAACAAGGTGCCTCTGCCGGGTCTGGTCCGGCCCAGGCTGCAATGGCTCACGGCGCGCTCTTAAGAATCCCGGTGGCTTCAATCATGGATTCTGACAGCTACCCTCCGTGTCATTGCTGCACGGGCGAAACGGTGCTTTTCGGCCGGGCAAAGGTGTTGGGCAAATATCCGGTCAGCTATTATCGCTGCTCCGCCTGCGGTTTCATCCAGACAGAAGCACCTTTCTGGTTGCCGGAGAGTTATGCCAATCCCATGACGTCCTATGACCTGGGCGGCATTTCACGGCCCACGTTAAACTCGCGTGCCACCGTGGCGGTGCTCAACGGCTGTTTCGAGGCCGCCGGCCGCTTTCTGGATTTTGGCGGCGGCTATGGGGTGTTCACCCGTTGGATGCGCGACCTCGGGTACGACTTCTGGCACTTTGACAAACATTGCGCCAACCTCTTTGCCAATGGATTTGCCGCGGACTTGACGGACGGTTCACGCTACGAACTCGCGACAGCTTTCGAGGTCTTCGAGCACTTTGCCGACCCGTTCGCTATGTTGGAGTCGATCCTGCGGGTAACAGATTCGGTTCTATTTACGACCGATCTCGTGCCTGAGCCTGCTCCTAGTTTGCACGAGTGGACCTATTTCGGTCCCGAACATGGCCAGCACGTCTCTTTTTACACGCCCGCCGCCTTGCGCAAATTGGCGGCGCGATTTGGCGCTCACTTCATGACGGGACATGGTGGTTTTCATTTGATCACCCGGCGTGAAATATCCGAGGAGCGTTTCCGCCTGGTACTCGGGCGCAGAGCGCAGATGCTGATGAACCTTCTTTTCCGGCGTCGGACCCTGCTCTGGGATGACTTCGGCGCCGCCATGAAACGGGCGCGAGAAGCAGCGCCGTCAACGCTGGAGAGCGATTGAGATCGGTTGCGCCGTCGCGGAGGAATCAAGATCAAGCGGGTGCCACTTCTAGAGCAGAGAAAAAAACCGTGGCCGGCAAATGCTCCGGCTGTAGCGGCGGTCTATGACCGTCGGCTAACCTGGGCGCGGCAAAACGGGGCCCCACG
>CAXUFU010000489.1:0-858 GCA_964250275.1 uncultured Chthoniobacterales bacterium
GCCGTAGATCTTGCCGGAAGTCATAGAGTGGATGGAGTGGGTTTGGAGCGGGAGAGCCATCCTAAAGTAGGCGCGGGGCGCAAGCAAGCGCCCAAGCTGCCGGCGAGGGGGCAACCGCGAGGGGGGTCAAAGGCCACGTCCAGAAATTCAGTTGGAACGATCATTTGAAATCGCCGAAGCCGGTGCTATCTCTGGCGGGCGCTCCGGTCCTCGTCCGGTACGACGCACTGTTTTCGAAGCTCTCCAGAACCTACCAAATACTCGATTTTATGCCCGACCTCCTCGACGCTGCGGCCATCAAGACTTACATGAAAAAGGTCCCCGAGTGGGAGACCGACAAGAAGAAGATCGAGCGGGTGTTCGAGTTCGACGATTTCACGGCTGCAATGGATTTTGTAAACTTGGTCGCGGAGATCTCCGAGGAACAGGAGCATCACCCGGACATCGACATCCGGTACAATCGCGTGAAGCTGGCGATTTCCACGCACACGAAGGACGGTCTGACGGAGCTGGATTTCCAGCTTGCCGAGCGGATCGACACGCTGTCCGAGGAATAGGCACGCGCGAGGATTGAGGCCGGCGCGGCCGCGGCGTATCGCCCCGCTCGCACAAGATCGAGGCAGGATGATGCCGCGCAGGTCACGCCTCGGCCTCAATCGCAAACCGTTGAGCAGCCGCGAGCAAAGCATCAGCCTCCGTCTCGGTCACGCCACCGGCGAAATCGTATTCGCAACTACTTCGCTTCATCCGGCAACCATCAAAATTAGCTGGTAGAGCAGAGTAATAAAAGCTACAGCCGCTTGCCCTTCGCGGAGGCGGCCTCCGATTTGTAGGGCGGGCGCTCCGCCTGCCAGGGAT
>CAXUFU010000489.1:882-2541 GCA_964250275.1 uncultured Chthoniobacterales bacterium
CCCCCCCTACAACCGGAACTTACCGGCTGTTACCCTACAGCCGCTCCGGCTGTTGCAGCAGCCCTACCACTCGTTCCAGCAGGCGTCCGGCGCTGCCGCCGTCCAGGACACGGTGGTCCAAAGTCAGCGTCAGCTCCGCTTCGGTCACGGGCACGAACACTCCCTTCGTGCTGTCCCAACTCGGGACTTTGCGCGCCGCGCCCAGTCCGAGCATGATCGACTCTTCCGGCAGCGGGATCGGTGTCGCCCAGGTCAGGCCGAAAACCCCGAAGTTCGAGACGCTCGCCACCGCGCCGCCGATGTCCTCCGACGGGAGATGCCGCGCCCGCGCCGCTGCGACCAGCTCCAGAAAACGCGCGTTCAGCTCGTTCACCGCGTGCTCGTCCACACCCCGCAAGACCGGGACCATCAGCCCGCCCTCGACTTCCACCGCGAAGCCAACGTCGATGGAGCCGCTCGCGGGAATGAAGCGCTTGCCAACGATGCGGCCCGCCGGCAGGCGGTCGGCGGCCAGCGCGAGCGCCAGCGCCCGCATCGTATAGAGCACGATAGCCGGTCTCGGCTCCGGTTGCCGGGCGCGGTGCGCCAGAAGCAGATCCAGAGGCACCGGACGTCCTACCGTCGCCAGCGGGCGGGTAATGCTGCGGCGCAAGGCTTCTCCGACTGCCAGGCGCATCGCCGGCGCGGTTTCGGTGGGCACCGACTCGAAGCGCGCGACGTACTTTTCCAGGTCGGCAACCGTGACCCGGCCGCCGGCGCCCGTTCCAGCCAGGGCGGCCAAGTCGGCGTTTTGCAGCCCGAGTTCTGTCATTCGGGTGCGCAGACGGGGCGAAAAATAGCCGAGGCCGGCCAGTTTCGCCGGCACGGGCAGCCCGGCGCCGATAGAGGGCCATGGGTCAGCGGCCTGAGTTTCCCCGGCTGCGGCGCCACCCGCGCTGCGCGTTCCATTGGTTTCACGGAGGGCCGCATGGCCGTTGGCGGCCGGCTGATTTTCCGCGATGTCCCTCCGGACGGCGTGACTTTGCTCCCCGTTCTCCGGCTTCAAGCCGAGGCGCTCGAGTTCCGCCGGCGCGGCTTCCACGTACCCGAGCACTGCGCCAACAGCGTAGGTTTGTTGCGGGCAGCACACGAGCTCCAGCACTTCGCCGGCGCAAGGGGTGGTGACTTGCAGCAGCGCCTTGTTCGTCTCGACTTCGATGATTTCCTGATCGGCCGTTACCTGGTCGCCCTGTCCGACGGCGATCCGCAGCACCATCGCCTCCGCGATGGATTCACCGAGTTGGGGCATGATAATGGGGACACGCATGAGGATGAGGCTTAGCCGGTCAGAAATCTAACAAGCTGCGCACCGCCTTGGCAATGGCCACCGCGCCAGGCCGATGTGCCTGCCATAGTTGCGGATGGTAAGGCACGGGCGTGTCCCGGGCATTCAGTCGCCGGGGAGGAGCGTCGAGCAGGGCGAAACCTTCCTGCGCGACCCGCGCCACCACCTCGGCCGTGACCCCGCCCCAAGGGGCCGCTTCGCCGACGCACAACAACCGCCCCGTCCGCGCCACGCTGGCCAGCACCGTGCCGATGTCCAACGGCTTGACCGAACGCAGGTCCACGATCTCGATCTCGATGCCTCGCCGGATCTCAATCGGCCCGACGGCATCGCGA
>CAXUFU010000490.1:0-2524 GCA_964250275.1 uncultured Chthoniobacterales bacterium
CTCTTGATCATGTTCACGCCCTTTCTCTATTGCAACGTGAGCGATTCCTGGCTGCTGCCGGATAAGAAGCGGCGCATCCTCGTCACGGCGGCCGGGATCGTCGTCGAGATGACGCTGGCGATCTTCGCCTCGTGGCTTTGGCTGGCCACCGCACCGGGGTTGCTCCACCAGATCAGCTTCAACATCATGTTCACGTGCAGCGTCACGACCCTGCTGTTCAACGCCAACCCGCTGATGAAGTACGACGGCTATTACATGCTCTCGGACGCGCTCGAGGTGCCCAACCTCAAGCAAAAGAGCAATGCCGCCGCAACCGGTTGGGCGCAACGCTACCTGCTGGGTCTCCACCGCGGCGGACCGGCGCAGTTTTTTTCCTACGAGCTCAGCCCGCTCTTTGGGCTCTATGCGATTGCGAGTTATTTCTACGGCTGGTGGGTCCTGTACCGCATTTCTGGCCGGATGTTCGACCTTCTCACTCCGTACGGCCTGGACTTTCTCAGTCATAGTTACGTCTGGCTTTATCTGTTTACCGCGCTGGCCCTGCCTTGTTACCGCCTTATGAAAGTGACCTATCAAAATCCCACGACGCGGGTCGCAGCCAACCGCCGCTTCCTGCAAATCGGTCTGGCGCTGGCCGTCTTGCTGGCGGTGTCGTGGTTTGTGCCTTGGGAGGCGACGATCAAACGCGGCGTGGTGATCGATAATGCAGTGGTGGAAACCATCGCGGCCCGGACGCCGGGTTTCTTGCGCGAGGTCTATGTGCACGACGGCGATATTGTGCGCGCCGGGCAGCCGCTGGCCCGCCTGGACAATCCCGATTTGCAAACGGACATCGATGAGTTCACCCGGGAAGCGGACAGGTGCAGCGGCGCGGCGCCTTGAGCGACCCGAACGAAACCGCGCGCGAGGCCGCCGCGGCCTACGGGAAGCTGGCGCAGGAAGCCCTCTTGCAGGCGCAACTGCGGCAGTGGCAGCAGGGCGAGTGCACGTTGCGCGCGGCGCATGACGGCGTCGTGCGCGAGCAACACCTCAATAATTTGGTCGGCCAGTATTTTCCACGAGGCAGGAAGTTTTGTGAAATCGGCAGCGCGGACGAGTATCGGGCCATCATCTCGCTGGATGAGGGCGAGGCGCGGCGGGTGCGGGCGGGTCAGCCGGCGTGGATGCGGCTGCGGGCGCTTTCCCGCGAGACGTTCAGCGGGACGATTACTTCCGCCCCGGTTTCGAATCTTTCCAAGCTGACGAACAACGGCTCGGCCAACGTCACCGGCGGCGACGTGCCCACGCAAGTCAATCGCGAGGGCGGGCTCGAGCCGAGCGTTGCCTATTACGAGGCAGAGATGCTGGTGCGCGATACCGGCGGCGAGCATCTGCGTTCTGGGCTCACGGGCATGGCACGCATCGATGTCGGCCGGACGACGCTGGGCCGGCATCTGTGCAGCAGCGTGCTAGACCTGATCAACCCGGCCATCCGGCTGTAGGGCGGGCGCTCCGCCGGCCGGGAACGGCGCGTTCCGGCTGTAGGGCGGGCGCCGCGCCTGCCGGGGGATGGCGCCGTCCCCGGCAGGGGAAGCGCCCGTCCTACAGTTGCAGCGCCTGCGACGCGACCTCGGCGGTGCGCTCCATGTCCTCGGGCGTGTGCGCGGTGGAAATGAAGCCGGCCTCGAACTGCGATGGCGCGAAGTAAATCCCGCCATCCAGACAGGCGTGAAAAAACGCCGCGAAGGCGCACCGGTCGCTGCGTTGCGCCGACGCGAGATCGGTCACCTCGCCTTCGGCAAAGAAAAGGCAGAACATCGAGCCAAGGCGGTTGAACGTGTACCGGCGCCCCGAGCGCGCGAGCGCCTCGCGGACGCCCGCCTCAAACATCGCGCCGTTTTCCTCGAGCCGCCGCCAGCCGTCGATGCGCTCCAGTTCACGCAATTGTGCCAGACCCGCCGCCATGGCCAGCGGGTTACCCGAAAGTGTGCCTGCCTGGTAAACCGGGCCGTCCGGCGAAAGCCGATCCATAATGTCGGCCCGGCCGCCGAAAGCTCCGACGGGCAGTCCGCCGCCGATCACCTTGCCCAAGGCCGTCAGGTCCGGCGTGATGCCCCAGAGCTCTTGCACGCCGCCGCGCGCCACGCGGAAACCGGTCATGACCTCGTCGAAAATCAACAGCGCGCCGTACTCCGTGCACACTTCGCGCAACAACTCGAGGAACCCTGGCTGGGGCAGGTAGAGCCCGGCGTTGGCCGGCACCGGCTCGACGATGATGGCGGCGATGTCCCGGCCCTCGCGAGCGAAAGCGGCTTTGACCGCGGCGGCATCGTTAAAGGGCAGCGAGAGGGTCAGTTCCGCCAGCGCCCTGGGGACGCCGGCGCTATCGGGCTGGCCATGGGTCAGCGCGCCGCTGCCGGCTTTGACCAGCAGGGAATCCACGTGGCCGTGATAGCAGCCGTCAAATTTGACGATCCGATCCCGGCCGGTAAACCCGCGCGCCAGCCGCACGCAGCTCATCGTGGCCTCGGTGCCGCTGTTGACC
>CAXUFU010000491.1:0-2522 GCA_964250275.1 uncultured Chthoniobacterales bacterium
CCACACGATCCCGTTCGTTTGCGATCCCGCTGCTGCTGCTTTTGAGCGGCGATGGGTTTGCGGCCGCGGCCGCACCGGGCCGGGCCTCGTAAACGGCGTAGCCGATCGCCGGCGCGTCCGCCAAAAACAGGAGCGTGGCGCTGTCCCCTTGGCGCGACGTGACCTGGGTCGGCACGGCGCGTCCGTCCGGCCCGAAGACCGTGATGCCCGCCTCGCTGTTGGGCAGCGTCAGGGTCGCTTCCACCACGTCTTGGCGCGCAATCGAGAGCGGGTTGAACACCACAATGGGCACCCCGCCCGGCGCCACCTGCGTATCCAGGCTGGCGGCCACCGCGGCGGAGGAACTCTCGGCGACCGAGGCGAACTGGTTGAGCGAGAGAACTTCATCGTTCCAGGTGAAATCGTAAGCCCGCGGCAAGCAGGTGCCCGGCAGCATGTCGTGCATTTGGGAGCCCAGGGTGAGATCCCAGGCCCGGTAAAGCTCCGCCGAGGGGTAAGGCATGGCGCCGAGGACATCGGCCGTCACCGCGGCGCTTTCCGCCGTGTCCGCCAGCAACTCGTTCTCCCGGTCGAAATGCTTCATGATGGCCTTCGAGGTCAAGCTACCCGTGGAGTGGCCGGTCAAGAGCAACTCGCCCTGGTAAACTGGCAGACGGGCTCTTTCCTCCGCCGTCAGATCGTCGAAAATCCGGTTGGCCGGGCCTGGGATCACCCGCAACGGGCCTTTGCCGGCCAGACTCACCTCCAACATTTTGACTGAACCCTCCGTGGGCGCGCCACCGCGATCTCCGGTGCCGTAATACCGGAAGTCGGCATAGACGCCCGTCGCTTTGCCGTCCTTCTGCACCCGCGCGATCCATTTCGCGTCGGTGCTCAAATCGTCATCGATCGTGCTGCCGTAGCCACCGCCATTGAGCGCCGCGGTCACGCCCCGGCCATCCACGCCCTGCCAGACTCCGACGTTGAACGGAATGCCAACGGCCGAACCCCAGGTCAACTTTTGCGTGTTGAACCCCTTGATGCCGCAATGCGCCAGGATGCTGGGCAGGCAGGCCGGGAACCCGAACGTGTCTGGCAGCATCACCTCATCGCTCTGCGTCTTGAACTCGCGCTGGAAGTAGCGATTGCCGTACAAGATCTGCCGCACGCGGGATTCCAGCCCGGAGACAATGGCGTCTCCCTCCTCGACGGACGAGCCCGCGGGAAACCAACGTTTGGCGGCCACGTATTGCTTCACCCGATTGAAATCGTCCGGGTAATACTCCTGCATGAACTCGTAGCGGCGGGAGCCGGTGAAGTTGAAGATGTAATCGGGATATTTGTCGAAGAGCGGGAAGTTGTCCTCCATCGTGTTGCGGATGAACTCCCGGATGACCTGCGGATAGGACCAGCGCCACTGCGTATCGAGATGCGCGTAGCCTGCCAGGTAAAGCGTCTCCTGGTGTTCGAGATCGACCGGCGCGCTCACTTTGGGCGAAGGCTGTTCAGCCGGGTCCGCTGCCCGGGAAAAAGAGCCGAGGCCGAAAAGCGCCAGCGGAAGCAGGAGGAAAAGTCGGGAAAAATGAGTCGGTTTCACGTGGGGGGAGTTCAAGCAGGCGCCAGGAGGGTTTTCCGCGGCCGGCGCGCCAAATTGGCCGATCACCTCCGCCAAATCAAACCCTTTTGCGCGGACGCATATATCGCTGGACGGCCAAAGTAGCGGCGTTGTATATGCCACTGACTCCGACTGCCGCTCCTGGCAGCTTTGGTCCCCCCCGAAAGCCCCCATGAAGAAAACCGTGTTCTTGCGCTGTCTCTGTCTCCTTACCGCGTGCCAGATGATCTCCGCGGCTGTCCTGGCCGCTCCGGTTCCCATCCCGGGCGTTGCTCCCGTGCCTGTGGAAAGGCTGCGGGTGGATAATCCCGCCGTCCTGCCGATGACCGGCACATGGAAATTCCACATCACCGCGGGTGAGGAAAAAGGCACCAACTTTGTGCCCGATTACCAATGTGCCACGGCTTCCATTTCCCAAAACGGCCATCCGGCGATTGACGCGCTGGGAGGGTCTGGGGACTATTGGGTAGCCTCGAACGGCACTTTTCCGCAGTGGTGGCAAGTCGACCTGCACAAGACGCAAGCCGTCGATCATGTCACCCTCACTTTCGAGGATCCTACTTTTAAGTACCAGGGAAGGGCGGAAGCCAGCGACGACGGCAAGACCTGGGTCATCCTGGCTGAGCTGAACACCGCCGGCGCTGGCAAGGGAGGCGATCTCGAGATCCCCGCTGCCATCTTCCGTTTTCTGCGCGTGACCTTTTACTCCGGTGAAAACAGCGCCGGCGAAAAGAAATGGGCCTTCGTGCGGCACGCCGCGATTACGGTCACTCGGGAGGGCAAGCAAGTCGCCTGGAACCCCGCCGATGATGCCGAAGCCGCCAAGCTGGCCGGCTTCGCCGCGGTCAATTTCGACGCACGCGGATTTTCTGACGTGCCGGTGCCCTCGAACTGGGAGGTACTCGGGTTTTCCAAACCGACCTACGAC
>CAXUFU010000492.1:0-2508 GCA_964250275.1 uncultured Chthoniobacterales bacterium
CCACCGCGCCCAACACAAACGAGAAAACGGCGAAGACGGCGTAGTAATAAGTATCCCAGAGGGTCACAAGCCGTGAAAGTTTTCCAGCCGGGCCAGGCGGCGTGACATGGCTGGGGACATGCACCCGCGGACCCGCGCCGGCTGCTACCGCACCTTGTCCTTCTTCGCTTCGCACTCTTCGTGCAAGCGGCGCAACTCCCGGCTGAGCTGAAGCTGGAGACTTTCCAACTCCGTCGCGTCCCCGGCCAGACGCGCCTTTTGCAGTTGCGACTGCAAGAAGACCTCGCGCTCGGCAATCTTCGCTTTGTAGACGTTGTCGATCTCGGCCAGGGCCTGCCGCTGCTCCTCGGTCAGCTTGGCGCTGGGCGCCTGCTTTTCCAGGCGTTCCATGGCGAGTTCGTAAGCGGATTTCATGACGGCGGCTTCTGGCCTGTAGCGGCGGTCTACGACCGTCGGAGTGCCAGAGTTTGGCCGTTGCCGGGGGCGCTTTCAACCCCTAAGATGCGCCTGTGATTCCCGCACGCGCCCCGATTCGCCTCATCAGCACGGACTTTGACGGGACGCTGGTCGAGCACGGCAGCGCGGCGCCATTCGCCCCGCTGTTGGTCGAGGTCCTCCATGCGCTGCGGCGCCATGGCGTGCGCTGGGCGATCAATACCGGGCGCACCATGCCGATGCTGGCCGAGGCCCTGCGAACTTTCCCCCTGCCGATTCAGCCCGACTTCGCTCTGACCAGCGAACGGGAGGTTTTCCGCCCGGCGGCCGGCGGCGGCGGCGGCTGGGAAGATTTCGGCGATTGGAACGAGCGTTGCGCCCGGGTGCACCGGGAGTTTTTTGCCGGCGCCGCGCCTGTGCTCGCAGAAGTCGTCGCGTTTTTGCAGGCGGAAACGGGCGCGCGCACGGTGTACGATCAGGAAGCGCGGGGCGCGGAAGGCCGGCCGGAACTCGCCGGTCTGGTGGCCCAGGATGAGCTGGAGATGGACCGCATCGTGCGTTACCTCGAAACCCTCAAGAGCCGGCTGCCGGAGCTGGGATACCAGCGCAATATGGTCTACCTGCGCTTCTGCCACGCCGGCTACGACAAAGGCGTCGCCTTGTCCGAACTGGGCCGTTTGCTCGACGTGCCGCCGGAGGCGCGCTTTGCGGTGGGCGATCATCACAACGACATCCCGATGTTGAACGGAGTCCACGCGCACCAGGTCGCTTGCCCGGCCAATTCCGTGGGCGACGTCAAGCAAGTGGTGGCGGACGCCGGGGGCTATGTGGCCGCCGGCGGGTACAGTGCCGGGGTGATCGAGGCTCTGCGTCATTATTGCGGCGAGCTCGATCTCTAGCCGCACCGTTGCCGGCACTGCGACCCGCGTTTGATTTATGCACGCGTGCGAGACGGAAACGCTGGGACTGCGGCCGGAGCACGCCTCGAGCGGGCGAGTGCCCTTCGACCAGCGCGCGTGTTTTATCGCCGGTCCGGCGAAGTCCGGCACCACCCTCCTGACCTCGCTGCTCGACGGCCATCCGGACCTGCTCGTGCTGCCGGAAGAGACGGCGTATTTCCCGACGGTCCTGACCAAATACGGGGCGAGTTCACGCCGGGCGCAGTTCGATTACCTGACGCAGCAATCGCTTGCGAATGTCCTCTTTGGCGGACGGTGCAAATGGGGGCGGCGCGATTATTCGCATTTCTCCACGCGCGACCTGCTGGCGGCGTTTGCGCAAGCGGCTTTCGCCCCGGAAAACGCCCAGCGGGATTTGCTCGTGCTGCTGCTCGAAAGCTATGCGCAGGTGCTGGGCGGGTCGCCGGGGACGGTGCGGTACTGGGTGGAGAAAACGCCGGCGAACCGCGATCACCTGGGCACCATCTTCGCGCGCTTTCCGCAGAGCAAGGTGCTGCTCACCATCCGGGATCCGCGGGCGCTCCTGGCGGCCCAGATTCAGCTCGAGCAGACGCGGCGTTTGCGGCGCTTCTCGGTCTACCTGACGGTCAAGCATTGGCGGACCGCTGCCCGGCTCGCCCTCGCGCAACAAGCCGCCAGCCAGCCGGACAAGCGCGTGCTGGTTGTCGCCTTCCGCGATCTTTTGCAAGAGCCGGATGCCTGGATGCGCCGGGTGTGCGGCTTCTTGGGCATCGATTACCGGCCGACCCTGCTGCGGCCCACGAAGATCGGGCGGCATTGGAGCGGGAACTCGTCGGCGGAGCGCCCCTTTGCGGCCATCAGCACCGAGCCGGTGGAGCGTTGGCGGTCGCAATTGAGCCTGGAGGAGATCGGCTGGGTGGAATGGCACTGCCGCGAGTGGATGGAGCCGCTGGGCTACGAACCGCTCTTGTCGCGGCGTACGCTGCGGCACTGGGTGCACCCGGTGCGCGGTGAGACGCCCAAGGAGTATCTCAAGTCCCGTTTCTATTCGTGGCGCCGCTGGCCGCGGAGCTAAAAAAGGTAGGGATGGGTCTCCGGCCCCCGGCCCAAAAGGGGGGCGAGCCGGGCCCGGGCGGGGGGGGGGCCCCCCCCG
>CAXUFU010000493.1:0-2499 GCA_964250275.1 uncultured Chthoniobacterales bacterium
GCACATGGTTGGGCATATTCCCAATCGTGGCGATTTGTTGAGGGAGAATGTTCTGCGTGCGGGCCGGCATTTCGACCACTCGACCCTTGTTAGCGTCAGGATGGGTAACGTCCAGGTAAAATGGTTGCGAGCGCTCGGCCGTCACGTTCCTGAGGCCGACCGCTATCTTAGTTTGCTGAGGAGTCGCCTGGGCCTGCTGGCTCGGCCTGGCGCCCGCGAACTCCTCCTGAGCCGTCTTCTCCACCCGGGCAACGAGATCCAGATCGTCCGAAACTCCGACGATCTTGGCGACTCCCGCCGCGAGCGCGGCCGAAAAATCCGCGACGACCGTGGGCGCGAACTGGACATTAGATTCTTCTTTGGCTCGATGGGGGGCGTTGGGGTCGCGCAGGTACCACTCCAGACCGGCGTAAACCCAAACGTCCAGACCGAGCTGACCCAGACAGGCGATCACCCGCTCGGCGACATCACGCGGCAGAGTTAGACTCTCGACAATTTGGAAGGTATCGGGCCGGACCAGCGTGCCGCCGTTAAAGGCCGCAATGGGCGCCGTGACTTTGACCTTCTCGGCGACTGCGTGCAAGCCCCGGGGCGGCCGGCCGCTCGTGATCGCGAAACCGATCCCTGCTTCTGCCAGCTTTTCGATGGCGGTGGCAGCGCGTGGAGTAACGCGTTTTTTGCTATCTAACAAGGTGCCGTCTACGTCCGCGAGCAGAAGGGAGATTTTTGAGGGCGACGAATGTTTCTGGTCCATGACGGCGTGGATAGATGGGGCCGATGTGCCGTTTAGTGATTGAGCCTTCACAGCTTCAAGGGCTGCTTGCCGGCGCGCCAGTGCGCTTCGATCTGTTCGAGGGTCTTGCCCTTGGTTTCTGGCACCAGGAAAAAGGCAAAGAACCATGCGCCGATGCTAACGGCACCGTAGAGCCAAAAGGTGCACGCTTTGCCCATGACCTGCGTCAGCGTTAAGAACGTCAGCGCAACGATGAGATTGGCGCCCCAGTTGGCGACGGTCCCGACGCTCATGGCGCGGCCGCGGATGCGTAACGGGTAGATCTCCGATAGAATCAACCAAAATACCGGTCCCAACCCGACGGCAAAGGAGCCGACATAGACCATCAGGCTTCCCACAGCGATCCAGCCGAGGCTCCCCGCTAATTGGGGCAGCGCAAACGCGCAGCCCAAGACAATCAACCCCACCGCCATGCCGGCCAGACTGACCAAGAGCAGCGGGCGCCGGCCCACGCGGTCGATTAAGAGCATGGCGACGACCGTGAATATCACGTTGACGATTCCGACTCCCACGCTGGCGAGGATCGCGACGGAGGAGGAAGACAGGCCGGCAAACTTGAAGATGGTCGGGGCATAATAGATCACGGTATTAATACCTGTAATTTGCTGCGCGACGGCCAGCCCAACACCCACGATCATGGCCGGCCGCAGGGTGGGCTGAAGCAGTTCGGACCAATGCCCTTCCTGCTTGGCGACGCTTTGTTGGATTTCGTTGAGCTCGCTTTCGACCTCCTGCGGGCTGCGAATCTGTTCCAACACACCCCGCGCCTGCTCGAGCTTCCCGCGCGCGGCGAGCCACCGCGGGCTGTCGGGAATGAAAATCAGGCCGATGGCGAAGGCCGCCGCGGGAATTACAGCCATGGCAAACATCCAGCGCCACGCGCCGGCATCGGCCAGGGTGTAGTCGATCAGATAGGAGATCACAATGCCGCTGGTGAGGGCAACCTGATTGATCGAAACGAGCTTCCCCCGGATCGCGACGGGAGCGATCTCCGAGATGTAAAGCGGCGCCACGAAGGAAGCGATGCCGATGGCGGCGCCGGCCACGATCCGCGCCGCGATCAGCCATCCCATACCCGGCGCCAAAGCAGCGCCGATGGCGCCCAACCCAAAAACGACGGCCGTGATCACGAGCAGCTTTCGCCGGCCTAGCCGGTCGGCCAGGCTTCCCCCGATGATGGCGCCGGCGAGCGATCCCAGCAAAACCGAACTGACGACGAGTTCTTCCATCCGCGGGGAAAGGGAGAAGGCCTTTTGGACAAAGAGGATCGCGCCCGAAATCACGCCGACGTCGTAGCCAAAAAGCAGGCCGCCCAACGCCGAAATGGCCGTCGCGAGATAAACAAAACGTTGCGCCTTCGCGGCGGCGCTAGCCTGCATCAGTATGCCTCCTCATGGCGGAGGTAGAGCCGTTCTGCCGGGTCGAACGGACGCGCATGCTGCAGTTCATCCCTTCCAAGTGGCCCGCTGCCGGCCAATGCACCGTGAACAGAACCGATTGGGCTGCGGGAAGTTCACGGGTTCGGAGGTCGGCGATGTGCAGCCCGCTTGGGGCGTGGCGATCGAGACGAGTTTGAGCGTTCATGTAACGTGCGGCCTTTTGAGCATTTCTCCCCAACCAAATCCCGCCGTGCCAATACGAGGGTGCTTCCTCTGCCTGGTTACTTTTATGACGCGTAAATGATCGTTCCTGATCCCATTGGATTC
>CAXUFU010000494.1:0-2489 GCA_964250275.1 uncultured Chthoniobacterales bacterium
GCGCCCTTCTCGAACTCGCCGCCGATCGCGACGATGCCGATCGCCAGCAGGCTCTTGGCGCCGGCCTCCAGCGCGGCGCGGGCGCCGGGGTCGACGACCAGGTGCCCGCGGGGGCGGGCGGTTGCTGACCGCCGCTGCAGCCAGACCGTACCAAGCCTGCTTAAACCCGCATGCGCTGCGTTTTGCTTTTCGGCCGCAGATCCGTCGACACGGCGCCGACGAACCGGGCCTTCAAGTTGATCTTCGAGAACGTCTCGCGCACGGCCGAGCTGGTCATGCTCACCGGTTCCTCAAATTCCATGTACACGATGTCATGGTTGCTATCGACCTTGTAGCGCAGGCCCGGCACTGCCTCAAGCAAGTGATCGAGCTGCATAATCTTGTCGAGGTCGCGGACCCCGGCGGCGTAGACTTCGAGCTCGATCATGGCAAGTTGAAGTGTAAGAACAAACGGTCGGCGGAGAAAGCACAATTTTGTGTAATTCGCCGGTCCTCGTGTTCAGGCCGCCGGCCGAGCGGAGTGGGAGCCGGTCGGGACGGTTTCAGCCAAACGTCCAAGACCGACCGCACGCCAGCCGCGCGCGCTCCCCGCGGCGGGATTTCTGCCGGAAAGCGAAGTCTTTTCCTCGCGTTTGGCGTTTTGGCAGGCAAACTTTTCCGCTGCCGTGCCGAAGAATCCAGATCTCAAGAAAATCCTCCTGCTCGGCAGCGGTCCCATCGTCATCGGGCAAGGCTGCGAGTTCGACTATTCCGGCGTCCAAGCCTGCAAAGCGCTGGCCGAGGAGGGCTACGAGGTCGTCCTGCTCAACTCGAACCCGGCCACGATCATGACCGACCCGGAGTTTGCCTCCCGGACGTACATCGAGCCTATCTCGGTCGAGGTCATCGAAAAGATCATCGCGCGCGAGCGGCCGGACGCCGTCCTGCCCACCCTCGGCGGCCAGACGGCCCTCAACGCCGCGATGGATCTCTGGCATAGCGGCATCCTGCAAAAATATGGCGTCCGCCTGATTGGCGCGAACGCGGAGGCCATCGCCAAGGGCGAGGATCGCCAGCTCTTTAAAGACGCCATGCTCAAGATCGGCCTCGACGTGGCCCGCTCCGGCGTCGCCCACAACCTTGAGTCCGCCCGCAAGGTGGCGTCCGAAATAGGCGCCTTCCCGCTCATTATTCGCCCCGCGTTTACCCTGGGCGGCCACGGCGGCGGCATCGCCTATAACCGCGAAGAGTTCGACGAAATCGTCAGCCGTGGCGTGGACCTTTCCCCCGTCGGCGAGGTGTTGATCGAGGAATCGTTGCTGGGCTGGAAGGAGTTCGAGATGGAGGTCATGCGCGACCAGGCCGATAACTGCGTGCTCGTGTGCTCGATCGAGAATTTCGATCCCATGGGTGTGCACACCGGCGACTCCATCACGGTCGCGCCAGCGCAGACGTTGAGCGACCGCGAGTTTCAACTCATGCGCGACGCCTCGTTTGCCGTCATCCGCGAGATCGGGGTCGAGACCGGCGGCTCGAACATCCAGTTTGCGGTCGATCCCCGGAACGGGCGCATGATCGTCATCGAGATGAACCCGCGGGTGTCGCGCTCCTCTGCCCTGGCTTCCAAGGCGACGGGCTATCCCATCGCGAAGATCGCCGCCAAGCTGGCCGTCGGCTACACGCTCGACGAGCTCAAGAACGACATCACCCGCGAGACGCCGGCCAGCTTCGAGCCGACCATCGACTATTGCGTGGTGAAGGTGCCGCGGTTCACCTTCGAGAAGTTTCCCCAGGCCGATGCGGTCCTGACCACGCAGATGAAAAGCGTCGGCGAGGCTATGGCCATTGGCCGGACGTTCAAGGAGGCGCTGCAAAAGGCTCTCCGCAGCCTCGAAATCAAACGTTTCGGCTTGCTGGGCGACGGCGCGGACGTAGTGGTCGACGACGAAACGCTGCGCACCAAACTCGCCATCCCCAACGCCGAACGCATTTTTCATCTGGCCCAAGCCATCGCGCGCGGCTGGAGCGAAACGCAAATCTTCGATCTGACCCACATCGACCCGTGGTTTCTGCGGCAACTGGCGCAGATCGTGGCCAAAGCCGCTGAAATCCCGAGCCACACCGGCCAGTACCTCATCAGCCAAATCCCGCCCGAGCAACAGACCGACGAGACCAAGGCCGCCGCGCTCCGCCATTACATGCGCGGTTGCAAAAAAATGGGGTTCTCGGATCGCCAGCTCGGCCATCTCTACGGCATCCCGGAGGAACACATTCGCGCCGGGCGCAAAAAATATGGCGTGCTGCCGACTTACCGCCTGGTGGACACTTGCGCGGCCGAGTTCGAGGCGTACACGCCGTATTATTACTCCACCTACGGCGATGAGGACGAGACCCGCGGCGGCGACCGCCCGAAAATCATGATCCTGGGCGGCGGCCCCAACCGCATCGGCCAGGGCATCGAGTTCGACTACTGCTGCGTGCACGCGGCCTTCGCGCTCAAGGAAGAGGGC
>CAXUFU010000495.1:0-1069 GCA_964250275.1 uncultured Chthoniobacterales bacterium
TCCCGCAAGCGGGGAAAGCTCCGGTTCGCGGAAGAATCCGCTTGCCAACCGCTGTGCCGTCGCTTACGACTACCCCTTAGTTTCGATGCGGGTGTAGCTCAGTGGTAGAGCACTTCCTTGCCAAGGAAGACGTCGCGAGTTCGAGTCTCGTCACCCGCTAGCTTCTCCTTAGGCGATAGCCCCGGGGGCTGGGAAGTCCTCAAGCTGGGTCCACCTTTTCCGCGGCGCACCTCAGTGCGCCGGAGTCGGCGTCGGCATCCAGGAGGGCATTGTTGATGGCGAAGGCGGCTTGCA
The DNA here is from genome assembly GCA_964250275.1 of uncultured Chthoniobacterales bacterium. Classification (GTDB taxonomy): domain Bacteria; phylum Verrucomicrobiota; class Verrucomicrobiia; order Chthoniobacterales; family SZAS-18; genus CAXUFU01. The sequence continues at coordinate 295 of CAXUFU010000495.1, forward strand.
TGCCCTCGGCCACCGCGCCGATGACTAGTTGGATGCCGCGGGTGCAGTTGCCGGCGGCAAAAACCCCGGGGATGTTTGTCGTGGTCGTGTTGTCGCCGCACTGGATGCAGTGGTCCTGCTCGCAGACATCCAGCCCGAGCTGCTCGGCGAACGGCGAACGCTGATGTTGGTCCGGCGAAAAAAAGAGCGCCTGGCGCGGCAAAAACGTCCCGTCCACGAAACGAACGCCGGCCAGTTCACCGCCAGTGCCCTCCAGCCGGGCTATCGGCGTCTCGATGACGCGCAAACCCAAGCGAGCAAAGCTCGCCCGCGTCTTGGCGTCACAGGCAAGCGGGCCGCCGGCGCAGCAAACCACGTCTTTGCTCCAGAGCAGCAGCTCGATCGCGAGATCGGCGGCGCACTGGTCGCCACCGGCCACGGCCAGGGCTCGGCCGCGCACTTCCCAGCCGTCGCAGTAGGGGCAACTGTGGACGGTGTCCCCCCAGAACTGCCGTAGATTTTCGATCGGCGGCAATTCGTCGACGAGCCCGGAGGCCAGCAGCAACATGCGGCAGTCCTGCCGCTCGCCAGTCTCCAGGGTTACCGTGAACCGGCTGTTGCCCCGCTCGATCGCGGTCACTTTGACGTTCCGCAGCTCCACCGTTTCGCGGTATCTTTCCAACTGCGCCCGCGAGATGGCCAGGAACTCGGCCGGCGTGGAGCCGTCTCGCGAAAGGTAACCGTTGAAAATCTTGGCCGATTGATTGCGCGGATTGCCGGCATCGCACACCAGCAC
>CAXUFU010000495.1:1079-2225 GCA_964250275.1 uncultured Chthoniobacterales bacterium
CCGCAGGCAGCGCCCGAGCACCAGCGCGGCGCTGAGCCCGGCCGGGCCGCCGCCGACGATGATGACGTCCAGCTCCGGCAACGGCGCCGGCGGTGCGATTGGCGAGACCATGCGCGATGCGTTACCCTATCCGCTGCAGCCGCGCATGATGAGCAGCAAAAGCGCTGTCCCCAGGAGAGAAACGATAACCGATCCGATGCAACCGAGGCGGCTGGAGAAAAAGGCGAACATAGTAGGAATACGTCTTATATTTCGAGCCGGCGGTCAGGTCGAGGAGTCTCTGTCCAGGGTCATGTGCGCACGGGCCGCCGATTGACCAACTCAACTCCGGCGGGTCGCTTAATCGAAAAAACTGCCGGATGTGCTTGAGCAAAAGAGGCTTGCTGGAACATTGTCGCTTTTCCATGGACAACATACTGCCGCGTGCCAATCGTCGTCCGTCCACCGCTCCCGCGTGGCCTGAAATGCTTCTAGCCACCGGGTTGCTGGTGCTGCTGGCGGCTTGCTCCGCGGGCGTAACAGGGTCCGGGCGCGTTGTCAAAGAGACGCGGACCTTGGCCACCGCCAACGCCGTTTCGCTGGGTGGTGCCGGAGAGCTGACCATCGTGCAAGGGGAACCCGAAAGCCTCGTGATCGAGGCGGAGGACAATATCCTGCCGCACATCCGCACGAAGGTCGAAGGAGGGATGCTCGAGATCGGCGAAAAGGGCTCGGTCTCACCGACGAAGCCGATCCGTTTTTCCCTGACGGTCAAGGCTTTGAACAAGATCATCTCCGGTGGGGCGGGCTCGGTGCGCTGCGCCAGGTTTTCCAGTCCGGGGCCGCTGGATTTCCGGGTTGAGGGCGCGGGTTCCGTCGATTTTTCGCAGCTCGAGTGTGCCAGCCTCAAAGTGGTGCTTTCGGGGGCGGGCGACGTCAAATTGCGGGGCCAAACCCGCAGTCAGGACGTGGAGATTTCCGGTGCGGGCAAGTACCTGGCCGATGATCTCCGCACGCACGACGCCAAGGTGCGGATCAGCGGAGCTGGCGCTGCCCGCATCTGGGTTACGAGCGGCCTGGAAGCGGATATCAGCGGGGTCGGAAGTGTCGACTACTTTGGCGCTCCAAGCATCAAGAAGGAGTTTTCCGGCGTGGGCAGCTTGCACT